>CAZLOF010000047.1:0-13851 GCA_964560745.1 uncultured Thermoflexus sp. | reverse complement strand
GCCTCAGACTGAGCCGAAGCATAACTTGAGACGATCAGCGGCAAAGCGCTTTTATCGGCGGCAGTGGCTGAGACCCGAAATTCCGGGGTGATTTCTGCCACATTAAGGACGAGTGGTTGCAACAAAAATGACTGATATGAAACGGCAGCTAACGTGCCCGACGCTTGGAGCATGGCTGGCAGCGCCAAAATTTGTGGGGTTTGGGCATCAATTTGCACTTTTACGGTGTTGGGCGGGTCATTGGCGGCCAAGAGTTGCAAATTAAATCGTTGATTTGGCAATGCAATCGGGGTTTCACTGCTAATCGGAATATGTTGGTCATTCCAGCCCCACAATACATTAGCACACATACCGAAAGCAGCCACCAGTAAGCCAGTGTGCATCAAGATTGAAAAAAACTCAGCACGCGGGGCGCGATCAGCATTTAGCCAACGCGGTTGGTCGGGTGAATGGGGGTCGAGCATGACGCGATAATGCCTACGGCGCAATTGTTCGGCCATCACCAACAAACTGGGGGCATGATCGGTAACGCGCACCCGATTTTCATCATGCAACTGCTCGGCGCTGGTTACAGCGGCGTTGTAACCAGTGCCACTACGCCCCAACCCAAAATGCGAAACCCGATCAGCCAAACGCAACAACAACACCCCAAGCAAGGCCACCAAACATAAGCGAACCCAACCCGCGTGAACAATATCAAACAAACCCAGATCTTGCAACAAGGTAAAAGCCCCATTGGTTAAGGTGCGGGCTTGGGCTTGCCATTGGCTAAACCCCAATGCATCGGCAGTACTATCAAAAGGCGATTGTGGCAAAAGATAATAGGCTAGCGCCACAACCAACAACCCAACACATAATAACGCCAATACCCCATCATGGGTGATAAAACGCCACCCAGTACGCCAATGGTCACGTTGTTCGAGTGCATCTATGCTAACGCGCACAGGCAGCGCGTTAGCCGTTGGGTTGGGTAATTGCGATGTATCAATAATGGGTTTGGGTGTCATTTCACAAAAGATGTATCGACGGCATTATGATTCCTTAAAATTAAGTTCACTAAAGTCTCATGTCGTGTCAATACTTATCCAACAGTTTGCGATAAAAATAAGAAAATACCTTTCTTAATATAGCGTTCAAGATTAAAACAATGCGACCTGATTATAGACAGGTCAGCTAAGCAAAGTCATTGGTCTTTCGCTTGATAATATAAGCAACATCCATTTTGCATAATTTAGGAGTAACGATAGATGCATACGCCAACCCAAATCATCAACAAACGTGTCGATGTTTCACCACCCCCCATTCACCGTAAACAGACGCGATCTGTCACCCGTTTAATGGCAAGCGCCGTCGTCATTGGCAGCTTGATCATGGCAAGTTGTTCAAGAATACCGGTTCCAGATTCGGCCCGCACCGCATTAGCAACAGCCAACGCGATTGTTAGCGCAGTGACGAACGAAGGCACCCCCACCCCCAAACCAGTCATCCCAACGGCCCCAGCAGCCCAAGGGCAAACAACCCAACCCGCCCAACCTGCCACACGGGTGCAAAACCCAGAGCCAACGTTAGCGCCCATTCCCACCGCAATTCCGGCCCAACAGCGCCAAAATTATGACGAAGAAGAGCGCGTGTTGGTTAATTTGTATGAACGTGCTAACCCGGCTGTAGTGTATATTGAGGTTGGACGTGGCAGTGGTGGCGGGTCTGGCTCTGGCTTTGTGGTCGATAAGCGCGGTTATATTGTTACCAATAACCACGTGGTCGAGCAAGCCACCCAAGTCGATGTGACATTTTCGGATGGCACACGCACTCCGGCCAAGATTGTCGGGCGTGATACCTATGCCGATTTAGCCGTCATCAAGGTGACAGTGGCCGAAAACCGCTTAGTGCCAATTGAATTTGCCGATTCAAGCCAAGTCAAGCCCGGCCAAAAGGTAATTGCGCTAGGCAACCCATTTGGGTTACAAGGCACTATGACAACAGGCATCGTGAGCGCAGTTGGGCGTGCTTTACCCGAAAAAGGCGAAACCACGACCGGCGAAGGGGGCTTGTTTAGCAACCCAGATATCATCCAAACCGATGCCGCCATCAACCCGGGCAACTCGGGTGGGCCATTACTCGATTCACGCGGGCGCTTGATCGGGGTCAATACAGCCATTCGCACCAGCAACACGGTAAATGGGCAAGCTTCGAGCAGTGGGGTTGGCTTTGCGGTTCCGTCAAACACCGTTAAGCGGGTTTACCCGGTGTTGATCGAAGAGGGGCGTTATCGTTACCCCTATTTGGGCATTAATATGCGCCAAGTCGATGACACCATCGCTGACCAATTTCAATTGCCGGTACGCCGTGGCATTTTAGTGTCTGACCTTGTGGCTGGTGGGCCAGCCGAGAAGTCGGGCTTGCGCGGTATTCGCACTCAGGGCACAGGCACAGCCCGCACCATTGCCGAGTTGGGCGATATTATTACTGCGCTTAATGGTGCCCAAGTAAAAGATTCAAACGACTTGATCTCACGTTTATCTGCCACCACTCGCCCCGGTGACACGGTCACGTTGACCATCATCCGCGAGGGTAAGCAAACTGAAATTAAGGTGAAATTAGGCGAACGGCCTCGTTAAAAGGCAGATAAATTTACGCTGAAATAAGCAAAAATATGTCAAAACAACAACGCCTCGATTCCCAATGGGAATCGAGGCGTTGTTGTTTTGACATGACGTCTTTTACAATTATTTCTTCTTAACCGTCGTCGAGATCAACTTATCTTGCTTGTCTTTGCCTTCTTCGCCCACCAAAGATTTAACAATCTCTAAGCCTTTGGTCACTTGGCCGATCACGGTTAAGTCGCCATCGAGTTGTGGTGAGGCGTCATAAGCGATCACTAATTGCGCCCCAGAATTATCAGGATTACTCACGCTGCGAAACAAACCAACGACGCCCGGCTTGTCAAATTTGCCATCGGTTTCGGGCACACAATCGTAACCCGGCGACGCAAACCCAGTGCCACTGGGGTCACCAAACAACACAGCGTTAAATTGAGGTTCATTTACCAGCACCGGCATGTTGCCATAAAACCCCTTTTGCATCAAGAAAATCGTCGAGTTGACATTGCCCGGGGCCAATTTGCCATCCAATTCCAGCACAACATCGCCCTTGCTGGTCTTGATAGTCACTTCATACACATCGCCTTTCGCAATCACTTGCTCAGGCTTGGCAAAAGTCACCGGCTTTTTGCCAAGATACTCTTTATAAGCCTGTCGGCGTTGGGTATAGGTCTTAATTTGCTCAATCGTAGCGGGGTTGCTCAATACCGCAGGTTGAAAGGGTTGCCCATCTAAAAACAAGGTTGGTGTGCCCGGCACCTTAAGCGCTTCGCCAGTCTTGCGGTCGCGGTCTACCCGCGCCTGTGTTTCGGGTTTGGCGAGTGCGGCCTCAAATTTCGCCACATCTAGTTTTAAATCAGCCGCAAAGCTGCTCAACGTCTTAGTAAATTCGGCAACGGGGGTCTTGTCCCAATCGGCTTGTTTGGTATAGAGCAAATCTTGATATTCGTTAAATTTGCCTTGCTCTTGGGCTGCCACGCCACCACGTGCAGCGATCAAGGCTTTGTCATGCGAATTGACCAAGGGGAAATGACGAAACACCAACTTGACCGTATCACTAATTTGTGGCATCACACTCTTTAGAATGGGGTGCAGCGCCGCACACGATGGGCATTGCAAATCGGCATATTCAACCAACGTTGAAATCGCATTTGGGTTGCCAATCACTAAATCATCTTTGTCGATGACCAATTCTGGCACATCTTTAAATACTTTGTCCTCAACTGCTTTACATTCAGCGGGTACAGCAGCCACCGCAATGGCGGTGGGAATGGGCGCAACCGCGCTGCCGCTGGCCTCGACAATATCAACACGCTCTATCTTATCGCCAATAACAATTTTCTTCACCACGTCCATGCCTGCAATCGTTTTGCCAAAGGCAGTGTAGTTACCATCCAAATTGGGGGTGGCGGCAAGGGTAATATAAAACTGGCTACCGCTGCTAGGGGTGCTTTCGGGTGGGCCACCACGTCGGGCCATAGCAATAGCCCCTACCACATGAGGCAACTTGATCTCTGGCGGAATATTGTAGCCCGGGCCACCGCTGCCGTTACCGGCGGGGTCGCCACCTTGAATAACAAAATCAGGCTCTACGCGATGGAAGGTAAGGCCATCATAAAAACCATTGGTTGAAAGATAGACAAAGTTATTTACTGTTTGGGGCGCAGCGCTAGGGTCTAACTCAACCTTAATTTCGCCTTTGCTGGTCTTGATGGTGGCAATATATTTTTTGGTCTTGTCAATGGCCATCGGCGGCGGGGCGCTGCTAATTTTGCCGCGATCGGCGGGTGACAGCTTGCTAAAGGCGCGATCACCAGCAGCGCTAGCGGGTGCTGCGGCAGGTGCTGCGGCTCCCGCTGCTGTTGGGGCGGCGGCAGGCACGGCGGGTTTTGGTGCATCGGTTGGGTTAGCGGCTGCGGGTTTGGGCGGTGCTGATGGTGTGCCCGGGCTATAGGGCACAGCGGGAGGCACGGTAACGGGTTGGCCGCCACATCCAGCCAAAATAAAAGCTGCCGTAATGCCGACAGCAACCATGTTTTTTATCACTTGTTCATCTCCAAAGGTTTGTTGCTTATGCTATGGCTTTATGTTACAGATACAGGTGCTTCAATGAAAACCTACAACGTAACCAACAAATAGATTTATTATTGCCATTTTGCACCCACGCTGCTCAAATAATTACAAGCCAAAGCCACACTGCACAATGAGCGGCACAGTGTGGCTTTGGCAAGGCCTATTTTGATATGTATCGCAGGGTTGCGAGTGCTAAATATGCACGCTTACATTATAACGGGTGGGATAAAGATATGATGCCGAAATCATGATATTTCTATCCTTTGCTGATGTATAGAAATATCGTGATTTCGCAAACCCCATGTTTACAACTTCATATTGAGCAGATACAAAATTTGTGCCAAAATATACTTATGCTATCAAAACAAGCCTCACAAGCCAACGACCCTGATGCCAAAGGCATAGCCGACCCAACCACTAACCTCAGACAAACGGGTGTTCTCGATTCACTGGGTGACCTGCTCGAAGATGTGCTTAAATCGAGTGGTGTATTGGGCAAAAAAAATGTTCCGGCCCCAAGTCAATCACGCAGCAAAGCCCCACCGCGCACAAGCCCCGAAAAACCAGAGGGCAAAACGAGCAAAACGAAAAAGCCAGCCGAAACCGAACCAGCCGAGTCTCCCCCGCAAGACCGTGCGCCCCAAACGAATGGTGCAACTTCGAGTGTGGTGACAGCCAAAACCTTAGCCAGCGCCTTATACTTTTATCAAGCCATTGTGCGCGAGGTCTATGACGGCGACACGATCACAGTCGATATTGACTTGGGTATGCACAATTGGGTGCATGGTGAGAAATTGCGCTTGCTGCGCATTAATGCCCCCGAATATAAGGGCGACTCGCACACCGCTGGCGAAAAAGCTCGTGATTTTTTGCGCAATTTGGTTTTAGACAAATCAATCGTGATCGAAACATTTAAAGATGACCAAGAAAAATATGGGCGTTATTTGGCCGAATTATGGGTTGAAGACCCTAAAAATAAAGATAAATATATTAACGTCAATGATCTGATGGTCAAATCTGGCAATGCCAAGTATCAGCAGTATTGAAGGAACAAACACAAACAAATTGTCGTCAATTTCACTATATTCCGACTGGCTTCGGCAGGCGGAATATAATGAAATCGACTGCCATTGTTAAACATGGATAGGATAGGCATCGGCAACCGAAAACGGGGTGCGAAAGTGAAATGCGGCTGGGGTCGGGCCATGTTGCTGCAAATAGGCTAGCTTGGCTTTGGCTTCATCGACTGAAGGAATATAACCCGCTGGAACCCACCACATAACCAAATAAGCTTCATGCACTTTCTCAAACCATTCACGGCGACGCACCATAAATTTGCCGTGCACGGTTTTATAGGTGTAATGCTTCAGCGTTTCAATATCTTGCCATATCGAATAATTGATGATCAACATCTCATCAGGGTAAGGGCGCACTGATGTTGAGTTATTGTTTTCGTCGGCATGTCGCCATACAAAGCCGGGGCTAACTTCGGCCAGTGCATTCAGCTCGTCTAACCCAGCCACAAACCCCGCCATAATGGGGCTATCGAGGGGTGCAACCATGCGGGCATAATTAAATTGTGCAAGGTGATAATTGGACATCACATAAATTATCGCACTCCGGCAGCAGATAAATGTGACTGCAACCAACGCATATCGTCATCACCTAAGCCGATGTCACGTCCCCGTCAAGCGTGGCTTGACGGGGACGTGACATCGGCTTAACATAAATAACCAAACGAGTTAAAACCCTTCTAACTTGCTCAAGTCGGCAATGCCGTGCGCTTGCGCCACGATGCGCCACAGCAATACTTGGCGCGTCAAGCGTAGGCCGGCGTCATCCACATTCACCATAACTTTGTCGAAGAAATGGCTGATAGGCGCAACGAGGCTTTGCAAATTAGCGATGAGCGTTTCGACATTGCTAGATGCCCCCAACCCAGCGACGGCTTGGGCCAACGCTACTGCGGCTGGATCGCTATCAACCGATGTTGCAGCTTCTGTTGGCTGGCTCTTCACAATGCGGGCACAGCGGGCATAAGCCGCCAAAGTCTTGTCCCAACCAACGGTCTTCACTGCATCAGCGAGTTGTTCGATGGCTTGTTGGGCGCGGGTCGGGTTATCACCTTGCACACTCAAAACGGCGTCCACCACATCATGACGATACCCGGCCTCGACCAAAGCGGCACGCTGCCGTTCAACAATAAATTTGTGGGCTGCGTCAAGTGCATCATTGCTCATGCTGACGGGCAAACGGGCGGCGGCGCTGCGCAACCCAGCCCGCAGTGAAAATGAAGCCCCGTTTTGCACCAATCCTTGCACCACCCCAATGGCGGCGCGACGCAGTGCAAATGGGTCGGCGCTGCCTTTGGGCGCGAGGCCAACCGCAAACAAACCAGCAATACTATCGAGCTTGTCGGCTAAGGCCACCACCAAACCGGCGGGGGTTTGCGGCACTTTATCGCCCGCAAAACGCGGCCAATAATGCTCGGCGATAGCATCAGCCACAGCCGCATCGCCACCCTGCTTGAGGTAATAGGCGCGACCCATTGTGCCTTGTAATGAGGTCATTTCGACTACCATACTGGTGACGAGATCGGCTTTGCACAGATGCGCAGCATTTTTGGCGGTTTGGGTGGTGTCATCTGCCATCCCTAATTGCACCGCAATCGCTTCAACCAACGATTCGATGCGTTTGGTTTTGTCGAGCATCGAGCCAAGTTGGGTTTGGAAGGTGAGCAATTCGAGTTTTTGCACATACTCGGCCAATGGCTTTTCTTGATCGTGGCGATAGAAATACGAGGCATCGGCAAAACGCGCAAACACCACATTTTCGTTGCCAGCCACCACAAGGTCATTATCACGGTCGGGGCCATTGCGCACGGTAATGAAGTTGGGGCGCATTGCACCAGTCTTAGCATCGACCAATGTAAAGTAGCGTTGTTTGCTGCGCATCACTTTGGTCAAAATGATGGGTGGCATGTCGAGGTAAGCTGGGTCAAATTTGGCGAGCAGGGCAACCGGCTGCTCAACCAAATTGGTCACTTCGTCGAGCAAATCATCGTCGACCTCGACTTGTGCGCCAATGCTGGCGGCAACCGTAACAAGTTGGTGTTGAATTTCGATGCGGCGGGTGGCGATATCGCCGATGATGTGTTGGGCCGCCAACAAACGCTCATAATCGTCGGCGTGGTCAACCGTAAAGCGCGGCGAGCCTTCGCCGCGTGGGCCGGTGCTGATATTGCCGCTGGCAATGTTGGCATATTCAAACGGAATGACGTGTTGACCGAGCAAAGCCACATACCACTGCAAGGGGCGGGCAAAAGCGATGTTGCTGCTGTTCCAGCGCATGGTTTTCTCAAAGCTGAGCTTGGCGATAAGGTTTGGCAGCACGCTACGCAACACTTCAATGGCGGGTTTACCTTCTTCACGGCGCTCGATATACACATAGCTTTGTTTGCCATCGTCAAATACTTTAATGGCCTCAGCCCCAAGGCCAAATTTTTTGGCAAAGCCAAGCGCGGCTTGGGTGGGCTTGCCGTCTGGGCCGATAGCAATTTTGGTGGCGGGGCCTTTGGCGCGTTCTTCGAGTGCGCTTTGTTGAGGCGCAACCTCATTCACCAACACCGCAAAGCGGCGTGGGGTGGCTAGCACGCGAATGGGGCCGTGCGTGAGGCGGGCTTCTTTTAATACTTCGGGGAGCCATTTTTCTAATTGAGCTTTGCCTTCGCTCACATTATGGGCGGGCAATTCTTCGACCCCAATTTCGAGGAGCAAAGTGGCAGGGGGCAAAGTGGCAGGTTGCAGAAGGGCTGGGGATAAAGATATGCCACTTGCCACTTGCCCCTCTGCCCCTTTTACCCAAGGATGCCCCATCGCTTCGCGCTGTTTGACGTAAGCGGCGGCGACGGTGCGGGCGAGGTCGCGGGTGCGGCCCAAAAAGCGTTGGCGCTCGGTCACGCCAATTGCGCCGCGTGTATCGAGCAAGTTAAACACATTCGACAATTGCAACACAAAATCGTGGGCTGGGGCCACTAAGCCACGCGCTACGGTGCGTTTACACTCGGCTTCAATGGCGGCAAATTGCTCATGCAAAAATTCGACATCACTTTGGTTATAGGCATATTGGCTGCGTTCAATTTCGTCTTGCAATTTGACATCGCCATACGTGCGTTTTTCGTCCCACTTCAGATCAAACACATTTTTTACACCTTGCAGCGCCATTGCAATACGCTCTAACCCATACGTTAGCTCAAGCGGAATTGGGTCGAGGGTGATGCCACCAACCTGCTGAAAATAAGTGTATTGGGTGATTTCGAGGCCATCGAGCCACACCTCCCAACCCAAACCCCATGCGCCAATAGCAGGCTGCGCCCAGTTGTCTTCGACAAAACGAATGTCGTGTTTGCTAGGGTCGATGCCGATGGCGGCAAGGCTCTCTAAATACAACTCTTGCGAGTTTTCGGGGGTTGGCTTCAAGATCACCTGATACTGGGTGTGGGTGTAAAGCCGGTTTGGGTTTTCGCCAAAACGCCCGTCGTCGGGGCGCACCGAAGGTTCAATATAGCCAACATCCCAAGGCTCGGGGCCAAGCACACGCAAAAAGGTGGCTGGGTTCATGGTCCCAGCACCGACAATTTGATTATAGGGTTGCCAGATCAAGCAACCTTTGCTGGCCCAAAACTGATGCAACCTTAGAATAAGGTCTTGGAATGTCAGGGCCGGAGAATTGATAAGCGTCATAGGGACGCCATTTTAACGGAGTTAATAGATAGGTTTGCTACGTCGTTTGTTATGTCTTGTAACGCCGCCCCCGATCACTGATGCGGCGCTGGCGCACCAAACGCATCACAGGCACACCATAGCCGCAACTGGTGCTGGTTTTATCCACCATCACCTCGATCACTTGGCGAGGGCGGGCGTTGAGGTCTGAGGCGCCATTTTGCAAAAGCTGCTCTGCCAACTCTGATTGCGCCAAAGGCGTAACCTTGGCCTGCCCATATAGCCGCACAATGGCGGCATCGGCTTCGTCAAATGCGCAAATCATGAGGGTGATAGGGCTACCGGCGCGGGTATGTTTTGCGGTTTCGTTGCCACTGCCGACATAATCGAGAAACGCGACATGATTGCGATTGAGTATATGCAGCGGCACGCCCCCTCTAGGCGAGGTGTTAATTGGGCCGATATTGCCATCATCGGCCATGCTGGGGTCAGCCGTTGCCACAAAAAACAGAGGGCAACGCTGTATCAACTCAGCTTGTGCATCGGTAATAGATGAGAAATAAGAGGCCATTGTAAATGCCAATTTCACTATCCAACCTGAAGCTGGATAGTGAAATTGGCCTAAAACATTTTAAAATCAAAGGTTTAAACTACGACCACAACCGATCCCAACTGCGTTCGCTATCCCATTGTGGGGTTGGCTCAAAAAAGCCTTGATCTTGGGGAATGAGATGTTCCCGCACCGCATCCTCATTCAATGTAAAGCCTAAACCGGGCGATGTTGGCACCGGAATATAGCCATTTTGAATCACTTTGCTGCCACTGGCGGCCCCATCAATGCTGATGAAGTCATCCCAATACGGCACTTCGCTAAAATGATGCTCAAGCGCAATAAAATTTTCGGTGGCAGCGGCGCAGTGCACCGAGGCCATTGTACTGATGGGTGTGCCAGCCATATGCAAGGCCATGCTAATGCCACGCTCTTGGGCCATATCGCCAATTTTCTTCGTCTCTAAAATACCACCGCTGGTAGCAAGATCGGGGTGACAAATGGCGATAGCGCGTTCATTAAACAAGGGCACAAAGCCTTCTTTGAGATAAATATCTTCGCCAGTGCAACAGGGGGTGCGCAATTCGCGGCTGAGCCGCACCCATTGGTCGGTATATTGCCACGGAACCATATCTTCGAGCCATGCCAAGTTAAATTTTTCGAGCGCATGACCGAGCCGCAAACAATCTTCGACCCCGATATGCCCAAAATGGTCGGCGGCAATCGGCACTTCGTCGCCTACTTCTTGCCGCACCGCCGCCACATAATCGGTTAAGATGCCAATACCACGGTCGGTTAGGCGAATGTGGGTGAACGGATGCATGATTTTATTGGTTTTGGTCATACCCGGGGGAAACGACAACGCACCCGGCACATCAATTAAATCGCCAATGCCAACATCCATCTTGACAAAGCTAAACCCCTTGTCAATACGCCCACGAATTTTCTTGCCCATCGCCTCACCGGTTGGCTCATTTGGGGTGTCGCAATACATGCGAATACTGTCACGGAATTTGCCACCCGCGATCATGAAGGCCGGCACACCATAGGCTTTGCCTGCCAAATCCATCAGTGCCATCTCAACGGCACACACGCCGCCGCCTTGGCGGGCGTGATGCCCAAATTGTTTGATCTTGCGAAAAAGTCGATCGACATCACATGGGTTTTCGCCGATTAAGCGGCTTTTGAGCATCAGGGCAAAGGTTTTACTCGCGCCATCGCGCACTTCACCATAACCGCTAATGCCCTGATTGGTATCAATTCGAATGATGGTAAATTGCCAATTATTCCAGCCAACGGTGGCGGTACGCATGTCGGTAATACGCAGATCGCTCGGTCGGCCATGACTCGATACATTATCTTGGGGGGTAGGTTTGTTTGTTGTCATTATTATTGTTGTTTTTTTATTAGTCCCTCACCTGTTATTCCCTCTCCCAAAGGAAGAGGGAATAACAGGTGAGGGACTACAGGCCACATCTACTCAAGCTCAATATGCCGCCAACCAAGCAAACGCTCAGCCTTACCGCTATCAAAAAAGCTACTTTCACCAGCCAATTCACCACGAATGGGCACATTGGGGTAATGCGCTTGCGCCAATTCACGCGATGCCCCATGCCAAGCATGATTAGGGGCAACGATATAAAACGCCTCATGCCCAATATAAGTGGCAGATAACGCCTGCACACAAGCCCGCGCAGCGGCATCTAAATGCGTCCATGCCCACAATTGTTTAACCCCAATAATTGGATTTTGCTGATAGCCACCCATGCCACTAAAGCCGTTTAACGCAATATCGCGGCTGGGCAACACCCAATGAAAACGCATACTGGCGATCGTCATATCTTCGTAACGGCGTGCAAAAGCATTGGCTTGCTGTTCACAAATCCATTTTGATAAGCTATAGGGGTCTTCGTTATAGGTTGGGTGTTTTTCGTTGAGCGGAAAATAATCGAACTTTGGCGAACGGCTAAACACCAACCCGGTGGCGTTGACGCTAGAGGCTTGGCATACTTTTTTGATACCCAACAAAGCCGCAGCGCATAAAGCATTATAGCTGCCAGTCACATTCAAATGGTGCACCTGTGGCTCTGGGGCAACATCTGGCCCCAGCAACGCGGCAAGATGAATGACCGCATCACAACCTTTAAAGGCGTTATACACCGCTGCATAGTCGGTAATTTCGGCATAACAAAAACTCAGCCGCCCACCTACTTCGCTTGCCAGCTTAATCAGTTCTTGCCCGGGCGCAACTCGGTCGATGCTCACGACCTCATGCCCTTGCGCCAATGCAATTTCGGTCGATCTTTTTCCGATGCGGCCTGCGCCGCCTGTGATTGCTATTTTCATAGTTTTTATTAAGTGCTAAGTGCTAAGTAGGAAGTATTGACTAACTTATTTTTCACTTTTTACTTAGCACTTAGCACTTTTTACTTTCTTACCTAACACTGGCTAGTTTAGAGCCAGCCAACATTTGTTCAATTTCTGAAGGTGAAACGAGAGCAAGGTCGCCAGGAATGGTCATTTTGAGGGCGCTCATGGCATTGCCAAAACGCAATGACGCATCGAGCGAGCAGCCACGCAATTGGGCGGCGATATAACCAGCATCAAACGCATCCCCCGCGCCAATTCGATCAACGGGGTTCGACACATTAAACGCGGCTTGTTGTGCGATCTCATCAGCGGTGCAGGCAATGGCCCCCTCTTCGCCAATCGTCAGCACCATTTGACGGCAACCAAAACGCAACCTCAGATCACGCACGGCTTGTTCGGCATTGGCATCGGCCCCAAATAAATTTTGCGCATCACGATGGGCGCTAAAAATCACATCACATTGATGCAAAATGGGTTCGAGCGTTTGCCCAGCTTGCTGGGGCGACCATAACAACGCGCGATAGTTGACATCGAACGACACCGGTATGTTTTTGCTGCGGGCGAATGTGGCTGCCGCCAACGTCAACTCGCGGCATGATTCACTAAGCGCCGGCGTAATACCACTAAGATGCAGCCAACGAGCGCTGCCAATCATGTCAAACGCCACATCGGCCACCGTCATGCGCGACATCGCAGAATTGGCACGGTCATACACTACGCGATTAGGGCGCGGGGGCGAGCCAAATTCAATAAAATAGGTGCCTAAGCGCTCGCCCGCCACCATACGCACCCCGCTTGTGTCTACGCCGTGGCTGCGCAATTCGGCCACCAAACGCTGGCCCAAAGGGTTATCGGGCAAACGTGATAACCATGCAGTTTGAAAACCAATGCGTGATAACGCCACCGCTACATTCGACTCAGTGCCGCCAAATTTCATTTCGAGCGTTACCGATTGTGATAACCGCTCGTGGCCCGGCGGTGACAGCCGTAACATGCTTTCGCCAAGGGTGATTACGTCCATATTTTTTGAGTAATAAGTGGAAAGTGCAAAATGCAAAGTAACAAGTGGAAAGTAAATTAGCCAATACTTTTTACTTTCTACTTTGCACTTTTTACTTTGTTGCTTTAATAAACGCTTGGGCTTTGGCATAAAGGCCGGCCCAATCACGCGCAGCAACCAGTTGCTTATCAACCAAATTGCCACCCACCCCCACCCCATAGGCCCCATCTTGCAAATAAGCGGCAATATTGTCGATACCAATACCACCTGTTGGCATCAATTTTAAAAATGGCAACGGTTCGCGCACATCTTTTATAAAATTGGGGCCAAGCGCACGCGCCGGAAAAACCTTGACGGCGGCAGCACCAGCTTCCCATGCCGCTAAAATCTCGGTAGGGGTATAGGCGCCGGGCATGATCGGCACACCCAATTCACGGCTGGTTGCAATAGCAGCAAAATTGCTGGTAGGCGCAACAATAAATTGTGCCCCCGCCGCCACCGAAGCCCGCACCTGACCGGGCGTTACAACCGTGCCAG
>CAZLOF010000046.1:0-13874 GCA_964560745.1 uncultured Thermoflexus sp. | reverse complement strand
ATGTAGAGGGTGACTAAGCTCTTACTGACCGAGTATATCAACATGCTTGAAACCACGATAAAAGACAGCGCCAATAGATCACTTGATACTCGCCGAGGGCAGACCTGCTACGGTAATGTCAACCTCAGCGATTTGGATTGGTTGTTGTTGGATACTTCTGAGATACTCGACAAATCTTGAGCCGCCATGGCGAATGTATATGTCCCCGGATCGGCAGTCACACGCAGTTTTACGCTGGCTTTCATCCCCGACCACAGTTGACCAATGCCACAATACGCGCTTAATCCGTCAAAGCTACACTTGCGCGGTAAATCACCGTCAATATAAAACTGCCCCTCTTTTTCCCACGCAACCGAAGTCACCTTTAATTCTTGCGGAATGGTAAGATGCGCCAGCACTGCCGGGGCCGCAATGCGGCTCACATTTTGGATCGTAAAGACCACATCATAGGTTTTGGTGTCGCGGGTTGCCGCCCCAGTCGGGACTACGGTCACGGCTGGCGCGAATGCGACGACCGATAACTCAAGCTCTTTGGGTTGTTCCGGTGGGGGTAGAGGCTGTGGCGGTAGTGTTGTAGGCTGTGGCGGTAGTGTTGTAGGCTGTGGCGGTAGTGCACACGCGGCAGGCGTGACGTCATTACGCTGGCAGTCGCCGACTGGGAACGTTCCCGTTCCCCCAGAAATTGAACCGCGGCACGCCGCGCCGGTCGTATTGCACGAATTGTTGCCGATCGCACCGGCAGCACGCTCGCAGGAGCTGTCGTTGTTGCACGAGCCTGCGCCGATCGCACCGGCAGCCTTATAGCAGGCGGTGTCGTTGTTGCACGAGCCTGCGCCGATCGCACCGGCAGCCTCAGTGCAGGCGCGGTTGCCGTTGCACGAGCCTGCGCCGATCGCTCCGTCAGCGTCACGGCAGGCGGAGTGGCCGATGCACGAGCCTGCGTCGATCGGAACCTTAGCATTAGCGCAGGCGAAGGGACCGATGCACGAGCCGTCGGCGATCGGACCGGTAGCGCCGGTGCAGGAACTTGGTTGATCGCATTTGACCAACGGGATGGACACTTTAGACAGATCGACGTGATTGGCGTCTTGGGCGCTGGTGGAATTGGTTTCGCCAAATAGCGCGAAGACAGCGGCGCCGATGAGCGCCAAGACGACGAATATTCCGATGCGGCGTATTCCAATACGGCGTGCAATAACCTGAAATTTGTGTGAAGTTTTCATAAAATGATAAAAATAGCTGTTAAATCTCCGAGGTCTTAAAGACCTCGGAGGTTTGAGTTGGTGTTATGTTATCGGGGGCAGAGACCTGCTACGGTAATGTCAACCCCAACGATTTGGATTGGTTGTTGTTGGATACTTCTGAGATGTTCGACAAATCTTGAGCCGCAATGGCGAGGGTATATGTCCCCGGATCAGCAGTCACACGCAGTGTTACTCTGGCTTTCATCCCCGACCACAGTTGACCAATGCCACAATACGCGCTTAATCCGTCAAAGCTACACTTGCGCGGTAAATCACCGTCAATATAAAACTGCCCCTCTTTTTCCCACGCAACCGAAGTCACCTTTAATTCTTGCGGAATGGTAAGATGCGCCAGCACTGCCGGGGCCGCAATGCGGCTCACATTTTGGATCGTAAAGACCACATCATAGGTTTTGGTGTCGCGGGTTGCCGCCCCAGTCGGGACTACGGTCACGGCTGGCGCGAATGCGACGACCGATAACTCAAGCTCTTTGGGTTGTTCCGGTGGGGGTAGAGGCTGTGGCGGTAGTGTTGTAGGCTGTGGCGGTAGTGTTGTAGGCTGTGGCGGTAGTGCACACGCGGCAGGCGTGACGTCATTACGCTGGCAGTCGCCGACTGGGAACGTTCCCGTTCCCCCAGTAAATGAACCGCGGCACGTCGTGCCGGTCGTATTGCACGAATTGTTGCCGATCGCACCGGGAGCGTTAGCGCAGGAGAGGTTTTTGTTGCACGAGCCTGCGCCGATCGCACCGAAAGTAGTACCGCAGGCGGCGTTGTTGTTGCACGAGCCTGCGCCGATCGGGCCGTCAGCGTCATAGCAGGCGAAGTCGCCGTTGCACGAGCCTGCGCCGATCGGAACCTTAGCGTTAGCGCAGGCGAATTCGCCGTTGCACGAGCCGTCGGCGATCAGCAATTTATCGCTGACGCTGATGCCCTGGCAGGCACCGATGCCCACGCATTTGGCCAACGGGATGGCCACTTTAGGCAGATCGGCGCGATTGGCGTCTTGGGCGCTGGTGGAATTGGTTTCGCCCAATAGCGCGAAGACAGCGGCGCCGATGAGCGCTAAGACGACGAATATTCTGATGCGGCGTGCAACAACCTGAAATTTGTGTGAAGATTTCATAAGATTACAAAAGATTTTAACATATATAGACAAACAAATTAAAGGCCGCATTGATCTCCTTAAGGCTGTTCAAAAATCGCCTCGTCATTCCCGCGAAAGCGGGAATCTATAACCCAACAGGCACAATTTGATGAAATTGCTACATGTTGACCTGCCTCGTTATGGATCTCCGCTTTCGCGGAGATGACGGGTTAAGTGGCGTGCTGACTTTTGAACAGCCTTGTTAAGTCAGTCACCCCCAACCCCAAGCGACAAGCGCGATATCGTATCGGGTTGTGCCAAAACCCGTTGCATTTCCGCATACCCCACGGCAATAATCTCGCTAAAGCGATCAAAATGCAGCACACTAAACTTACTCATATCGGGCTTAACCACCACATCTGCCAATACTTCTTGGTCTCGATAAGATTGAATCGCACTCAGTTCCATCGCTCGAATCACAGTGGTGGTCAAACGAGGCAAACGCTGACGTTTCCTGCGCCAAGGAACTAATCTCTGTGCCAATAATTTAAAGCCCGACACGCTATCGCCGATCTCAAAATCTTCGTTAAATTCAACTTCCATACTGACCGTACTGGCAATAATTGTGCCGCTCCCGATCTTTTCACGCATCACATCCACCGGCCAATTGTTCAACATACAGCCATCCACCAGCCAATCACCGGCTTCGTTTTGAATGGGGGACCAAATGCCGGGGTAACAAGTGCTAGCGCGGACGGCTCGCCACATACTGCCATGCTCATGCACCATCATTTTGGCGCGGGTCAGATTGGATGAAATACAAAAATATGGCAGCCATAAATCAGCAATATCCATCTCAGCATAGGCCTCTTGATAAGCTTGATTCACTTTTTTGCCTTCGTATACCGATACGATGGGAACGGTGTAATCTAGCAAATTGTGTGAGCGTCCCCGGGTTGCGATCTGGCTACTGATATATTGCCAGCTAAAGCCTAAGGCCAAGCCACCCGCTAAATGCGCCCCCATGCTTGTGCCACCCACATAGTCAAAGGGAATCTTGGCTTCGGTTAAAGCACGGATAACCCCGACATGGGCATAGCCACGTGCCCCACCACCACTTAAGACCAAACCATAAGCACGCCCAATCAAGCGCCGCGCCATACGATCATAGTCGGCGCCATAATCTTGTCGCACATGATAATGCGTGGGAGGGTGTGGCGTGGACCGTTGTGTTAACCATGCGCGGGTGTTTTTTGGGGAATCGGTCGTGGGTGGGTGCAGCAATGCTAGCTCAAACTGCACATTGGGATAGGCGCGACGCAAGGCTTGCTCATAAGGCGACAACATCGGCCCCGCGCTTACATCGCCCAAAAGCACCACCTTATCGGCAGCCCGAATACAGCGCCGTGTCCATTCGCTCATCTCTTGCGCCACTGGCGCATCGGCTTCAAACAGCACAACCGTGTGGTGGTTTTCTTGTTGCTGCAACCACTGAATCATGCGTGATGCTAATAAGTGATTCGTGTCCAATTGGGCGCTACCGACAATTCCAAACTCAGACTCAAACCGATCTGCATTTAAATAGAGCAGCGTTTCAGATTTTTGCAGTTGCCGCGTCAGCGATGCAACCACTTGTGTCTGCACTTGCGCCGTCACCTTAGCTTGCAAAGGCACAATACAAATCGTATGATGAGGGATTCTCGCTTTATTGCTGTGCGAGATCTGACCATGCTGGCGCTGCATGAGTGAACGCGCAATATTTAATAAAATTTGCGGATAACGCTGAACGACACTATCAAGTTGTTGTTTGTCCAAACGCAATAACTGACTATCACGCAATGCTCGCACGGTCGCCGAGCGTTTCTCATTCATAAAAAGGGCCGCCTCGCCAATGCTTTCGCTTGGGCCAACCAGCCCAACCACTTGCTCACTTCCGTCGGGTTGCTGCTTTAAGGCTTGCATTTTGCCGCTGATAACGAGATATAACGCATCCGCTACGTCATCTTGCCGAAACAACACATGTCCAGCATCACATTGCACCCATTCAAAATAAGTTTGCAGTTCGGCGCTGGTTTCAGCATTTAATTCACCAAAAATAGCGCGAATGATACTTGAAAATTGGCTAAATTGATAACGTGGATTAATAACATCTGAAATTGCTTTTAGCAGTTGTGCATCGTTGTGTAAAAGCGACTCGAAATCGGCATAATTTAACCGCAGCACGGTGCTGTCTTGCGATGCAAACACGCTCGCCACACGGCGATGTTGATTCAGCAGGCCCATTTCGCCCACATATTGCCCAACCCCTAAGGTTCGCAGATGATGTCGTTTGTGATCGCTATCAAACAATACCACCTCTAAATTGCCAGAGGTAACAATATACATCGCATCCGCAAGATCACCTTGAGCAAATAAAATCTCATTTGCAATCAAAGGCCTCTCATGCAAATATTGTGCTAGCTTGTTGAGTTGCTGTGTGGTAAGCGTTTGAAATAAATCGCAATATGACAAAATATTGTTATTCATGATGAAGCGTGGTGAAAATAAATCACAACTGCTTAATCATACAACAAAATACACCTGACAAGTAGGGTGCAAACCGTCTTATTTTTGCAGCGTTGCTACCGTGCTATTTAACTGCGTCACTCGTTCAGACAGCACCTCTAAAATCATCCGTTGCAAGGCCAGCGCCACAGCGGGCTGTTGTTGCTCAAGTTCAGCCATACGCTGCCGCGACAAACGATAGAGCACGGTTGGCCCGTTGGCAAGCACCGTCGCCGTGCGGTTTTGCCACAAGAAGAAACCAATCTCGCCCACCATGCGCTCGCCACACATGGTTTCGAGGCGAATAGGGGCTTGATTGCCCGATTCGAGTTGCACTGTGACGCACCCATTGCGCACAAAAAACATTTCGTCGGCGACCGTGCCCTGCTTCATAATGACGTCATTGGCTGCCACCTGCATCGGCTCAAGATAGGGCAATAACTGGGTAAATAATTGTTGGGCTTTTTCATCTTGCGCCGTCAAGGTTTGATCAAAAGTCGCTAAAAGTTGCGCTTCGCACCATTCGAGTGCGCGGTCTAAATTGGCGCTGGTTTGCACATGTTTAAAGGTCAGCAAGCCGCTTTTTTCAAACAACTGTTGAAAATGGGGCTTAAGGTCTGCCAACAAAAGGGTAATGTTGTTTTTCTTGAGTAACTGCAATAGTTGACGAAAAGCCAGCAAAGCGGTCGAATCTAACCCGCTCACTTGTTTAAAATCTAAGACAAGAAAACGATAATCGGTCTCAGCTTTTGCGATGTTGGGCAAGGTTTTGCGAATGTGTTCGTAAAGTTGATAGGCCGTGCCGAAAAAGATATAGTTGTGTAATTGCAAAACATGCACCTTTTCGCCATGTTGCTGTAAATAGTGGGCTTGGCTGGGTGGGCGTTGTAGGCGGCTGCGATATTGCAGCGCCGTCATTTCATGTTTGATCACTTGCACACGGCTATAGCTCACCAAAAATGTGATGATGGTAATGAGCAACCCCACCGCTACCGCCTCCAAAAAGCCGTATCGGGTAGTAACGACCATAATGCCCAACATAATGACATATTCGATCGGCGAGACTTTTTGACGAGCGTCATATACCCATTCAATTAAAAATGTAAAGGCAATAAAAAATAAGACCCCGCCTAACACCGGTTTTGGCACGAACCCCAGCACCTGATTGCCCAGCAAAAACGCGATAAAACACACTGCCGCATAAGCAATGCCGCCCCAGCGACTGGCGCTCTTTTCTTTGCACATTAACACCGTAGAACTGAGGGTGTGATACCCCACTGGCCCCGCCACAGTGGCAGTCACGAGGTTTGCCAAACCAGTCATCACTAATTCATGATTGATATCCACTTCTTGCGGGGCCGCCAATTGAATACCGCTGCAATAGAGCAAAAAGGTAATGGTTGCAATCAAGGTCAATGACAACATGACATCGAAATGCTGAAAAATAATATCCCAGCGAATAAGCGAAAACTGAGTTAAGAGTGTTGTGAAATGCAGTGTGGTTTGTGTTGTTGCGGTCGCCGATGCATCATTAAGCCAACCCAGCGCCACTGCTTGCGAAAGCGACGTGCCAGACACCCATAACCCGACATAAAAAATAACAATGCTCAAAAAAAACGCCGTCGGCAAAACGGAAATATGGTTGCGGCGGCGCATCCACAGCGTCACAACCACCCCAAACAGCACCCCGGGCAGCCATTTCAGCACATGGCTGGCCTCAAACAAACGTGGCAAATTGGCAACTTCGAGCGACATGCCGGCCATGACGCTAAACGCGCCTTTGATCATCAACAAACCCGTGCCGCCCAAAAAGCCACCGATGACCGGAAAAGGCAGAAAGCGCACCAAATTGCTTAATTTGAAATAACCCAGCAGCAAAAAAAACAACCCGGTGATGATTGTGACAACGGCGATGGTTCCCAGCGCCGTCAAAAAGCGCTGCTCGATGGGCGTGTTGTCGGCCATTTGCGCCATCACACTGCCAATCAGCACCGCCAACATCGCCATCGGCACATCTTGCGAGCCAGATAAAGTGCTCGGCAATGAGCTGGTCAACGCCAACAAAATGCCAAGGATGAATGAGGTCATTAACGCCAAACTAACGCCGACGAAGTTATATGGGCTAAGCACCCCATTGAATAACAATACCCCCGAAGAAGTGCTAAAAATAACTTTAAAAATACCTAGTGTCAGCCCAATTGATATCGTAGCAATACTGGGCGCACCCAAATGGACATGAGTTTTTTGCACAAGCGATGATGGTGAGGCCATGTGTAAGAAGAAGTTTTAGGAATTGTCTATGCAGTTTTACTGCAACATATATGATTGTAATGCACTTAAATAGCCTAAAAGTATCTACTTATCAACGTTTGCTTTGGCACAATGATGGTATGCTAAATCACCCTTTGCACTATGCTTGCGTCGCTTTACCCCTACTTGCCGCTTGATCGCGTTGCCAGCCTAATCCAAGGCACAACCTTGCCCGCCCACACCAGCGGGGCGGCCTTGTTTGCCGATATCTCTGGCTTCACCCCATTGACCGAGGCATTGGTCAACCGCCTCGGCCCCAAAGGCGGGGCCGAAGCGCTCACCCACCAAATCAATCAAATTTACGATGGGCTGGTCAATCGGGTGCATGAGTTTGGCGGGCATGTCATGACCTTTAGTGGCGATGCCATGACCTGTTGGTTTGACCAACATCCGCCTAATTGGGCGGGCATGGCCTACACTACTCCACCGATTGACCGCGCTGCTTTGTGCGGTTTGCATATGCAAACCGACATGCAGGCATTTACCCAAGTGCATGTGCCACCCGATCTGTTCATTCAACTGGGCATGAAAGTGGCAATTGCGGCCGGCCCAGCCCAGCGCTTTGTTGTCGGCAACCCCCAAATTCAACGTATTGATGTCTTGGCTGGCAACACAGTACAGCACATGGCGGCGGTCGAGCATTTGGCTGAACGCGGCGAGGTGTTGATTGCAGCCGATGCCGCGCCCAATCTACCCGCGCTGTTGCAGCCGCAGATGTGGCGGCAATCGAGTGACATGCTGGCCGGGGTTTTGCCGCCGTTGCCAGCGCCGCTCACCCCAAACACAGCGTTTGCACTAACGCCTACGCCAAACACCGACCAAACCGATATTTTTAAGCAATGGATTTTGCCGCCCATCTTGAATCGTTTGCTGGCTGGCACAACCCATTATTTGGCAGAAATGCGCCCGGCCTGTGTTTTATTTTTGCGTTTTAGCGGCATTGATTATGATCATGATCCCACCGCTGCCGATAAACTCGATCAATATATTCGCTGGGTGCAGCACGTTTTATTTCGCTACGATGCCTTTGTTTTGCAACTCACCATCGGCGATAAGGGCAGTTATCTCTACAGCGCCTTTGGCGCACCCACCGCGCATGATGACGATGCCGAACGGGCCATCTTGGCCGCGCTCGAATTGCAAGCCGCCCCGCCGATGCTAGCCTATATTCCGCCGCCCCAAATTGGCATTAGTCAAGGCCGCATCTATTCGGGGGCTTATGGCGGCAGCACCCGCAAAACCTACGGTGTGTTGGGGGATGAGGTCAATCTGGCGGCCCGCTTGATGGACAAAGCGGCGGCTGGGCAAATTTTAATCAGCCAGCGCGTAAACCAAGCCCTGCGCAAACAAACCGCGCCCGACCACGCCTCGGCCTACACGCTCAATACTTTGGGAGCCATGAGTGTAAAAGGCAAAAAAGAGCCGCTTGATATTTGGGAAGTGCGCAAAGCCAGCCCGACTGTTGCCCCAAGGAGCCATTCGCCCGCCAACATCTTGCCCACCGATGAGATTGGCCGCCAAAACGAATTGGCGCAGTTACAGGCTTGGTACCATTTGGCGCAACACAGCGGCCAAATCGTGCTGATTGAAGGCGCAGCGGGCGTGGGTAAAAACACACTGTTGCGCCACTTTTTAGCCAAAGTTGCTGCAAATCACCTTGCGCCCTTGGCCCATGTTCAACTCAGCGGCACATGCCCGGGCTTAGGCCAAGACAGCGCCTATGCGCCTTGGCGCGAAATGTTACTGACTTGGCTGGGGCTAGCGCCCCATCTGCCTGCCTCAGCCCTGACCGAACGATTGAGCGCTTACTTGGGTCAACATCACCCAAACTGGCTGATGCATTTGCCCTTGCTGGGTGACTTATTGTCGCTGCCCATCGCCGATAACGAGATCACCCGTCATTACGACCCACAAGTGCGGCAGCGCGCGCTGTTTAATTTTGTCGGTGAATGGCTAAAGCATCTCGCTACCCACGCCCCGCCCGCGCAACCCTTGCAACTCGTCATCTACGATGCCCATCACCTCGATGATGCCTCGGCGCAATTGTTGCAAGCGGTGGCTCGCACTGCCCAATCCTTGCCGCTGTTGTTCATCATCTCGGCGCGACCGATGCACCCTGTGCCTACTTGGGCACAAACGCTGCAAACACTCTCACATGTGCACCAGCTCACACTCGGCGCATTTGATCGCGCCTATTGTGCGACGCTGTGCACCCAACAACTCAGCGCCGCATGTTCGCGTGTTTTGGTTGATTTTGTCTTCGAGCGCACCCAAGGCAACGCCTTTTACATCCGCGAATTGCTCAATTTATTGCAACAAACGCCGGCGATTGTGCTAAAAAATAACACGTGGCAACTCTTGCCCAGTGCACATGGCCTGCCTTTGCCCTATTCAATTCAAGGATTGATTTTGGCGCGTGTTGATCGCACGCCCGAGCACGCAAAAGCCACGCTAAAAAACGCCAGCGCCATTGGGTTTCAATTTGAGCATCTTGTTTTGTCGGCGCTGCATCTGCCCAATCAGCCCGCCATCGAGACCCAGCTCGCCTACTTAACGGTGCAAGATTTTATTCACCCCAGCCCCCAGCCCGATTATGCTCATTTTCGAGATGCGGTCACGCACGAGGTTATTTATGAAACCTTGCTCGAATTTCAGCAACGCCAACTGCATTTCAACATCGGGCGCGTCTTGGTGCAGCACCACCCGACTGACCTTGAGCGGCTGGCGCATCACACCTTTTTAGGGCAAGATTGGTCATTTGCGTTGCATTACCAAACGCAAGCAGGCGAGCAAGCCAAGCGGCGATTTTTGAATCAACGTGCTATCGGTTATTTTGAACGCGCCTTGCATTGCGCAGCCCAGCTTACACCACCCATAAATCATGATGGAACCGCCCCAGCCTCATTGCGTCTCCGGCTTAATTTGGGCGAGCTATGCGTCTCAACCAGCCAATATGATGCCGCTGCCGAGCATTTAGAGCACGCCTTGGCCTTGGCACAAACACACGGCGATTGCGAAGCCGAAACCCGCGTCTGTCGCTGGTTGGCGCGCTTATGCGAATTGCGTGGCGATTATGCGCAAAATTTGGTGTGGTTTGAGCGTGGGTTGGCGTTAGCACAAACTTCAAGCCAGCCTAGCCTTGGCTTGCGCCTCGAAATGGCCGAATTGCTGCTGCAAGCCGCAATGATCTATTTGCGCCAAGGCCAACAAAGCAAAGTGACCGAGATTTGCACCCAAGCCTTGACCACCGCCCAACAACTTGCGTCCTATGCCGATGCCGCCGCCAACACCGACCAACACCCCAGCGCCACCATCGCCCGCACCTACAATTTGCTCGGCCATGTTGATTTGGCGCTGGGCAAGGCGACCTCGGCGGTGCAACATTTTCAGCACAGTTTACAGCGATACCAATCGATTTCGCATCTGAGCGGGCAAGCGCTGTCGCTTAACCAATTGGCCCGCGCTTATATCGCTTTGGGTCAACTCGAAGCCTCGATTGCGCCCGCGCAACAAGCCCGTGCCTTGTTTGTGCAATTGGGCGATGATTATCATGGCGCTTTAGTAGACAACAATTTGGGTGAAGTTGCCCGCACCCTCAATCGCCCCGACGAGGCGATTGAGGCATATCAAAAAGCGTTGCGCACTATGCAGCAGATTGGTGCATCGCAATGGGTGGTGGGGGCGCTGCATAACAACATCGGCGCGGCGCTCATTCAAAAACGTGAGATCGCGCTCGCCCGTGACCACTTAAACACCGCCCAAGGCATTTTTGCCGAGGCCAACCTACGCGATTTTTTGCCCGAGTTATGGCGGCTGTTTGCCGATGCTTCGCTGACGGCGGGCGAATGGCAACGCGCCATTGGCGAGGCTGAACAAGGGCTAAGGTATGCGCGGGATTTGCAGCAACGCGCCGAAGAAGCACACATTTTGCGCATTTTGGGCGAGGCGTGGCTAAAGCTGGGCGATATCGCGCAGGCCAAAACCCTGCTTGGCCTCAGCCACGCCGCCCATCACGAGGTGGGCAACACGGCTGAGGCGGCGCGGGTGTTAGCGCGGGGATTGGAGATTGGGGATTAGGGATTGGTAGTTAGGGTTGCGGGCAGTCTTCGCTACATGGAATGTTTAAATCGCTGGTGAGAAATGGCAAATTTGTTTGGGTTATAGATGAATAGAGATAAATAGTGCCAGCTTCTTTCGTTGGGTTGGGAGTCGGGCCAATACTGTTGGTAAATGGTGCGCCAACGGCATAAAATCGCTCTCCTACTGCAACCGCATGCCCATAAGTAATGCTATCGCATCCTCAATCCTCAATCCTCAATTCCCCCACAACCGCGACAAAGGCACAGCCCACAAATTGGGGGCAAATTGCACCTGTGTGGGGCCGAGGTAGAGCACTAAGCCACGTATAAACCGGTCGCCAGTTGCCTCGGCGAGGGTGTGTAGCCCCTTGAAATCGGCAGCAGTCGCCGAGGCGGCGGCTTTGACCTCAATGCCAACGATCTTGCCATCAGCGCGTTCTAGCACCACATCCACCTCACGGTTATCGTGGTTCTGAAAATAATATAGCTTGAGCAATGGCATTTGGCTCCATTCGCTCATTTTCAAAAGCTCTGTCACGACAAAGGTCTCAAGTGGTGCGCCTAATAACGTTGGCTCATTCAATAGCCGTTGCTCATCTAGCCCCAACAAACCGCACAAAATGCCAGTGTCGCATACTACCATTTTGGGCGTTTTGATGATGCGTTTGCCCAAATTGTTGAAATAGGCCGGCAGCGTCATCAGCAAAAATGTCGCTTCGAGCAAGGTCAAATAACGGCGCAAAGTCGCATTTGACAAACCCAAACTGCGCGATAAATCGGCGGTATTGAGTAAACTAGATGAGCGTGTAGCGACTAGCGACAACAAGCGTGGAAATTGGCTCAGCCCTTCAACCTGTGCCAAATCTCGCACATCACGTTGCAACAGTGCGGTGATATAGGCATTCACCCAGTCGGCGCGATCTTGGGGATTGGCGAGCGTGGCCATTTCGGGGTAGCCCCCGCGTGTAATTCGGCGCACAATATCGGCACGTTGCAAATTGGGGTCATCATGCTGGGCAAAGGTGTCGGCAAATACATCTTTCAAAAAGGACGATGGTGTGCCTTGCAATTCATCTTGCGACAATCCCCACAATGTTAACAAGCGCAAACGCCCGGCCAATGAATCGGCAATACGGGGCAAAATCATGGTGTGCGCAGAGCCAGTTAATAAAAAGCGCCCCGCCCGCCGATCTCGATCTACCTCCACCTTGATGGGCAGCAAGAGCTGTTGGGCGCGTTGAATTTCGTCCAAAATCAGCGTGTCCACATCTTGGTGCAATGCTACAAAGCCTTGTGGGTCTTGCTGCGCTGCCGCAAACACCGTCAAATCATCCATGCTGCGATAGCGCATTCGCCCGCTTAATTTGGCAATGTGTTGCACCAAGGTGCTTTTGCCGGTTTGTCGTGCGCCTTGCAATACAACTACAGGACTAAGCGTCAGCAAATGTTGCAGCCGTTGGGTTAAAAATCGTGGATGATACATAGGCCTAGTTTAGCACAATCACCGATAATCTGTTGTTAAATGACGGATTATCGGTGGTTGGAGCGGTTTCTGAGTTGATGAAAAGTTTTGCCGATTTCACTATGCCTCCACAAAGGACAAGTCGTCTGGCCCTTTGTGGAGGCATAGTGAAATCGGCATTACCCATTTTTCAAAACCCGCAACATGTCGGGGTGAAGGAGGCCATTGCTCGCCACCATTTGGCGCTGTGCAAACAATGTTGGCGTATCGGCATTACCCGCAAAATCAGTCGCCACACCGCCAGCTTCACGCACAATCAACATGCCTGCCGCAATGTCGTGCGGCTGAATTTTCAATTCCCAATACCCATCAAAGCGCCCACACGCCACAAAACTGAGATCAAGCGCCGCCGCACCCAACCGCCGCACCGCTTGCACTTCGCGCTTAAACGCCATAAAATTTTGATAATTATTAACCGGGCTGGTTGCGCGGTCATAAGGGAAACCGGTTGACAACAGCGCTTGCTTAAAATTGGCAATCTGGCTCACGCGAATAGGCTTGCCATTCAATGTAGCCCCAGCGCCGCGCTCGGCGGCAAATAATTCATCGGTCATTGGGTTATACACCACCCCAACTGATGGCACATCATCAATGAGTAAACCGAGCGACACTGCAAAAATGGGCACGCCATGCGCAAAATTTACCGTGCCATCGAGTGGGTCTACCCGCCATTCATAACGCGGCCCATGCGCCGAGGTCTCAATATCATACGCCCCGCCTTCTTCGCCAACGATAGCATGACCCGGAAAAGCCTCGCGCAGACATTGCACAATATAGGCTTCGCTACGCCGATCATATTCGGTCACTGGGTCAACATCGCTGCTTTTATACTCAATACGGGCTTGGGTCATATTCACAACGCCCTCGCGCAAAATTGCACCCGCCCCGCGAGCAATGTTTTCGGTAATTTGAAGAATGTTCATAATGTTGGGTAGCCGTGAGCCGTGAGCTTTGAGCCGTGAGCCGTGAGCTTTGAGCCGTGAGCCGTGAGCTTTGGGCTTTAATTTGTGACTCGTGAGTCATAATTTATGAGTCACGGCTCATGGCTCATGGCTCATGGCTCATGGCTCATGGCTCATGGCTCATGG
>CAZLOF010000045.1:11474-14023 GCA_964560745.1 uncultured Thermoflexus sp. | reverse complement strand
CTTATCTAGCACAGCATTGATGGTCTGGTGATCTTGCTTGCTTTGTCGTTCTTTGGGTTTGAAATACACTTCACAAAACTGCGCGATATCATCCGAAACATAAATTCCTGTCGCGTCTAGCTCAGTTTTAAGCGTGTATAAATGGGCTGGGTCTACTTCGTCACCCATTTGCGCCCCTTCGTAATAGGTTTTAAACGCCTCGCGAATGTCCTCACGCGCGTTGATAAAATCCAACACGAAGGCTTCTTCTTTAAGCGGATGAATACGGTTTAAGCGTGATAAGGTCTGCACGGCTTGGATACCAGCCAACCGCTTATCAACATACATAGTGTGCAATAAAGGTTGATCAAACCCTGTTTGATATTTTTCAGCGACCAACAACACCTGATACTCTGGTGTGCCAAACTTTTCTGGCAATTCTTTTTCTGGCAAGCCGCCATTCATTTCAGGCTCGGTATAACTGACATTGGGCAAGTCGGGGTCTTGAAGTGTGCCAGAAAATGCCACCAATGATTTAATGGTGTAGCCCTTCTCGTTGATGTATTTATCAAAACTTTGTTTGTAACGCACCGCCGATTGTCGTGAATCGGTGACCACCATTGCCTTGGCACGCCCACCAATTTTGTGGCGAGTAACGTTTTGGAAATGCTCAACCATGATCTCGGTTTTTTGCGAGATATTATATGGATGTAATTGCATAAACCGTGCTAATGCCCGCGCCGCCTTTTTGCGCTCGACATTTGGGTCTTCTTCGCAGGCTTTAATGAGGTTGTAATAAGCTTTATAAGTCGTATAATTTTTTAATACATCAAGAATAAAGCCCTCTTCGATGGCTTGACGCATAGTATAGCGATGCATTGGCAAACCATCACGCCCAAAAACGGCCAGTGTTTTGTGCTTTGGGGTGGCTGTAAAGGCAAAAAAACTCAAATTGGCTTGTTGCCCACGCTTGGCGATATCACGAAAAAGCAAGGTCATATCTGCTTCGCCTTCTTCTTCGGCGCGTTTTTTCGCTTCTTTATACAATGCTTCGCCGCCTAATACTTCTTTTAAATCGGCAGCCGCCTCGCCACCTTGCGAACTATGCGCCTCGTCAATGATAACGGCACAACGTCGGGTTGACAAACGCCCAGTTTTATCTTTGCCGCGTTCTTCGGCCATTTTTTCTAAATGGCGCGATACGTGTGGAAATTTTTGTAAAGTCGTGATGATGATGGGCACAGCGTTTTCGAGTGCCTCGGCCAATTGCCGAGAATCTTCGTCAATTTTTTGCACCACACCATTTTTATGTTCAAATTGATAAACATTATCTTGCAATTGCCGATCGAGCACCAAGCGATCAGTAATGATGATGACACTATCAAATACACGCTCATTTTTGGCATTGTGCAGCGAAGCCAAGCGATGGCCCAACCATGCAATCGTATTGCTTTTACCGCTACCCGCCGAATGTTCGACCAAATAATTGTGCCCCACACCTTCGCGCTGAGCAGTCGCGGTCAACATGCGCACCGCCTGCAATTGATGATAACGCGGAAAAATGATCGTTTCGGTTTTGACCTTGCGCCCGTGTTCATCCCGTTTTTCGTCGGTTTGTATATGCACAAACTGCGCCAATAAGTCTAGCAGGCTATCACGCTGCAATACTTCTTCCCACAGATAAGCCGTGCGATAACTGCGACCGTCTGGATCGGGCGGGTTGCCCGCCCCCCCATTGTCGCCCTTGTTAAATGGCAAAAAATGAGTGGCTTTGCCTGCCAAGCGTGTCGCCATTAACACGGCTTCGGTATCTACCGCAAAATGCACCAAAGTACGGCGTTTAAATTCAAAAATAGGGTCGCGTGGGTCACGGTCGTTTTTATATTGCTCACGCGCCTGTTCAACCGTTTGACCCGTTAGCGGGTTTTTTAGCTCTAATGTCGCTATCGGAATGCCATTTACGGTTAACACCGCGTCGAGCGATTGTTTCGACCGCGCCGAAAAAAACAATTGCCGTGTGATACCAACTTGGTTCGCCGCATAATGTGCCTCAAGTTCAGGGTTCATGCTATGGGCCGATTTAAAAAACGCCACCTTTAGTAGTCGTCCATAGCACTTAAAACCATGCCGCAAGGTCGCTAACACCCCGTGCTCATCCATCCATTTGCACAAATCATTCAAAATTTGTGGGCCGGTTTTGTCTTTGTGAATCGCCTCTAGCTTGGCCCATTCTTTGGCTTGGGTAGCGCGAATAAACCCCAGCACGGTGTCTTTAAAAATAGCGCGTTCGGGGTCATAGTTGTCTTTGGCGGCAATACGAACATAGCCATGATTGAGTAAACGCGTTTCAATCACTGTTTCAAAGGCGTTTTCGTTGGTGCGATACATGCTATTTATTATCTAATTTTTTTCTGAGCCACCATATTGCTACTTGACAAAAAGGAGGGAGTCTGACATTTTTTTTGAACAAGTAAGCATTTATTTTTTTTTCAACTTGCAATCTCGATGGGCTACTTTTTTGAAAATCGCGTGTTTTTTGCCACCATTGCGTTAAATCATCAAGCACGGCT
>CAZLOF010000045.1:6359-11464 GCA_964560745.1 uncultured Thermoflexus sp. | reverse complement strand
CCTCCTCAAGCTGTGTGTCAAAAGTCGCATCATTTGAATAGATTTGACCATCTAATTTGTAGTATATGCGGGTCTCAATATGATGTTGTGGATTGGCTGGATTCCACATCAAAGCTTGATTGCCTTTTCGTGTATCGCAATGCTGTTGCTCTGAGGGCAACCCTTCGCCACCCTTACAAGCCCCCAATAAATTCGAGTAATCAAGTTGTCGCTCAGAATAGCCGTCTTGGCATTGCCAATGCTCAATTTTCATATTAGAAGAGTCATCTTTAATTCGACTCATACAATAACAACAAATTCCACCCTGCTCTTCACAAAGTGCGAATCTTAAATCATTTTTGTCTGCATAATTGGCGTAGTTGCTATATTGAGTCTTGCGATGCAAGGTGAGACTATGAGGTTCAGAGCTTTTACTAATTTCTCTCATGCCTCGTCTCCCGAAAGATCATCCTCCATAAAATCGAGAAAAGTGCGAATACGAATGACTTCGGGGTCATTTTCGCCTATTTGTGCAATTAATTTTTCAAGTAGCACATGCGCCTTTTCATAATCCTCTTTAGCGGTTACATCTGAAATATTTTTCAATAATTCCTGCACCTTATGCGTGCGTGGCTCAACATCCATAATTTCTTCTAGGACACGGCTAGAGTCAACACCATAGGCATGGGTGGGTGAATATACACCGGTTGGCAATGTTTTACCATCTGCCACAATGATCTGAATACGATCATGAGACACTTCACCAATGATTTGGGGGGAGTGGGTGGTGGCGATAAACTGACATTTGGGAAATGCCTCCGTGAGATTACGAACAACCTGTCTTTGCCATTTGGGATGCAAATGCAAATCAATCTCGTCAATCAGCACAACCGCAGAAGCAGTGGCGGCTGGATCAGGCGAATGTGGATTGGCTTGGGCGAGCCGCCGCGTTAGATCGAGCACCATCGCTAAAACGCTTCTTTCACCATCTGATAGTTGACGTACAGGAATAGTGATCCCTTCGCGGTCAACAACCATATTTAATTTTCCATTTTGATCATCTGGAATCACACGCAACCATTTGTAATTCGGCAAAAAACGCCGAACGGTAGACTCAAGCGCTTCAAGTTGCAAAATAGATGTCGCCCGCTCTTTGCTCAACGTGTTTTGCACATGCATCCATTGAGCAAATTCGCCCAACCGCAACTCGCGCCGATTGAGTGATTGCGCACACGCAGCTTTAATACCACCGGCAGCAGCGGCCTTGCTAGGCAAACGCTCGGAAGGCACAGACCGATACGTTGAATACAGCACGGCTAAGGCTGGGGAATATTCTGAGCGTTCTGTCCAAATTGGCGGAGCGTCTACTACGAAATGGGTCTTTTTTGGAAAAGCTACCACTTTATGGCTTTGCTGGCCCGTTTTTTCATCCTGCACCAATTGCTCTACAAAATCTTCGCGTGGTTGGTGAATCAAATATCGGTAGCTTCTATTGTTAATACGTGTATCACATTGCACGCTCAATCCTTTTGCATCATTACGAATATCTTCACGATTAAATGGCTTGAGCGTTACCTGGAGACGATGGATAGCTTTGAGGTATGCCGATAAGCTGATGGATAGGGCATCAAGCACAGTAGTTTTGCCCACTCCATTGACACCTACAATTAAATTAAACCCAGTGTCAAACTTCAATTCTGCATGTAGGATCGCCCTTACATTAGTAAGATTAAGTTGCGTTACTTTCATGACATTGCCTCTAATGGTATTTGCCCCGTCACTGCCGCCGAGATGAGCGCAGCGCGACGCTCGTTGAGCAAATCAATACTGCGCTCGGTGGCGGCAACCAGCGCGTCGATTTTTGCGGTTTCGCGGGTGATGTGGTCAACGATAGCATGTTGTTCAGCAGCAGCAGGAACAGGTACATACATATCACCAAAACGATCAAAATAGAGCCTCAAGCGCATATCCATAATCCCATAAGACCGTTTTTTTATTTCTAATTGACACACGCCACAACGAAAAAGATAATGATAGTAAAATGGTTCAATATTCGTAATTGGGCGAAGTATGTCATATGCAGGGCTAGTTACGCCCTCATACTCAGATACCCCAAATGCACCCATCCACGCAAGCAATTTATTTACAATTAAATCTCCTTTTTGCACTATCCAATAATTATCAGTTGTGCTTGCTTTGTTTCCTCGATCCTCTAATTCACGTCGTGGCTTAACGCCAATATCAGTATAAAGCGACAGTAGTTCATAATCATTATTTTCAGGTGCAGTTTCAACCACTAAACGAAAGAGATATTTCATTCGTTTCATCTCCCAATGCGCCGGAATTTTGCCCAACCACGCCACACCCGATTCACGCAAAGGCACAGACCGATCTAGCCCACGAGTAACCGCCTCGGCAATGACGACCTTGCGCTTTTCTGCCAGCAAATTTAGCGCCCGTTGTTTGGCCGCCACCAGCGCATCAATTCGCGCCGTTTCACGGTCTAGATAATCAGCGATACGGTGTTGGGTTTTAAAATCTGGTTTAGGGCAAGGAATATCTCCTACTAATTCTAAATTTAATCCATCACGTTGTTCTCCGCCCGAAAGATTACGAATTGTTTCATAGTTAATATATAACCACCATTGTAAGAATCTTGCATAAGTTTCAGAATGTATAACTATTGCAGCCATTGATTGATTACATGTAGCGTGAATCCCCAATTGTGCAACCATTCCTTTGGTTTTACCTTGCCCTGCCAATGCCATAACTAAACCACCTTTAGGAATCCATTTGGCGCTGCTTTCTTTATAACCTAATTCTGTAATAAATTCAGATGGTTGACTTATTAACCACTGATTTACTTCACCTGAATTTAGCCAAGGGATAGTGCCGTTATCCCAAAATTTATTATTATTACGATCAGGTGTACCACCAGCATAAATTTGCGCAATATGTTTGAGCCGAACCATATTCCATTCGCTAGAAATTGGTCCACGCCAACCTGCATCTAATAACGAAAGATGATTTTTTTTAAGTTTCACGCCGTCACCTCAAGCAACAACCGTAAAATCTCCTCTTCTGCCTGCTTTAGCTCGGCATCAATTTCCGCCAGCGGGCGCAGTGGGGTAAAGACATAAAAATGGCGGTTAAAGTTGATCTCGTAGCCTACCTTGTCTTTATCGCGGTCTAGCCATGCATCGGGCAAATGCGGCTGCACCTCACGTTCAAAATAGGCGACAATGTCCTCTTTTAGTGGCACATTTTCAAAATCGCGCAGGTCGGCATCGGCTTCATCGCTCGCGTCGTCTTTGCGCACGGCTTGGGCAGTCGGGTCTTTTTGGGTAAACACCGTCCGAAATAATTTTTGTTCGGGCGCTTTCCAACGGGCTTTGCGCCCACGCAACACGTTTTCGATCTGCCCCCATGTCGTGTTCCAATCCAAACTTGGCTCACGCCCTAGCGTTTGGTCAATGGCTTGCACATCATCCAGCAAATGTGGGTAAGCATCTAAAAACCGCGCCTTGCGATCTATCGTCATTTGGTAACACAGCCGCAGCGGGCGCTCGACCGTCACTCGCGTATAGCCAAAGTCGGTATTGTCAAAAATCTTGCAGGCTGGGCCATTTTCAAATACACCATATAGCCGCACCGCCTCATTAATTTGGGCTTCGGTCATGTGGCGGCGTTTATCGCCCAAGCTGCGTTTGCTGTCTGCGCTGCCACCTGCTGTCCACATGTCACGCGCATCCAACAGCAAAATCTTGCCTTTGTGACGTACTTCTTTACGGTTGGTCAAAATCCATACATAAGTACCAATACCGGTGTTATAAAACATCTGCTCTGGCAGCGCAATCACCGCCTCTAGCCAGTCGTTTTCGATCAGCCACCTACGAATATCGCTTTCGCCCGACCCCGCCCCGCCGGTGAATAAAGGCGAACCACTAAAGACAATCGCCAAGCGTGAACCATATTGATGCTGGCTGAGGTCTACCTTTTCACGTTTGCTCCACATATGCTGCAAAAACAACAATGCACCATCGTTCACACGCGGTAATCCCGCGCCAAAGCGTCCGGCCAAGCCGCGTTTGTCATGCTCGGTTTCAATCACCTTTTGCTGCTTTTTCCAATCTACCCCAAACGGCGGGTTGCTGAGAAAATAATCAAAAACCTCGCCCCCAAATTGATCTTCGGTCAGGCTATCCCCAAAGCGCACAGTGTTGGTGCTGCCATGCTGACTCACTTCTTTCATCAACATGTCTGAGGCGGCTGTGGCAAAGGCGCGTTTGTTATAGTCTTGTCCATAGACATACAGCTTGGCAGCATGATGATGATCACGCATATAGCTTTGCGCCTCTGCCAACATACCGCCCGTGCCACAGGCGGGGTCAAGCAATTTGCGAATCGTGCCGGGCGTGTTTAACAAGCGGTCGTCATACATAAACAAAATATGCACCATCAGCCGAATCACTTCGCGCGGGGTAAAGTGATCACCCGCAGTTTCGTTTGCTAATTCATTAAACCGCCGAATAAGATTCTCGAAGATCAAGCCCATTTGCTCATTGGGCACATTGCTGGGGTGTAAATCAATTTCGCCAAACTTCGACACCACCAAATACAAGATATTGGCTTCGTTCATACGCTGAATTTCAGCCTCAAACTCAAAATAGTCGAAAATATTGCGCACTTCTTTCGAGAAGCCATTGATATAGTTTCCCAAGTGCGCGGCGATATTATTCGGATCGCCCTTCAACTTAGCGAAATCGAGGTCTGAATGATTGTGAAATCGCTGCCCAGCAGCGCGGTTTAGCATCGCGTCTAGCGCATCACCCTGCGTTTTATTTTTCAGATCTCTGCCTTCATCCCGCTTTTGAATACGAGCATACTCTGCCAACACTTTTTCTTTGCTGGCAGCCAACACGCAATCAAAACGACGTAATACCGTCATTGGCAGCATAACACGTTCATATTGAGGAGGCCGATAGGGTCCGCGTAACAGATCGGCAATTTGCCAAATTAAATTTGAAAAATACGTATGATCAGACATAATAAAAATGCGATTGAAGCAACATAGACAACCGATCGCTTCTCGCCATAATAAATGATTGAAAATTGAAATTTAGAGG
>CAZLOF010000045.1:0-6349 GCA_964560745.1 uncultured Thermoflexus sp. | reverse complement strand
ATCACGCCCTAATCCCCAATCCCTAAACCCGCCCCAAAACCGCCAAAACCCATGCGGGGTTGGCGCTGGGGTGGGCAATTTGCACCCACGCGCCGTCGGGGCTGCGGGCAATGATGGCGTAACGCTGACCGGCCCGCGCGCTCCCGACGATGGCGGCTTGGGTGCTGGGGCTGCTGCGCACATTGACCGCATTTGCTGTGATGGTGATGAAGGCAGTCGCGCCAGTTGGCGGCGACATGGGTGGCACGGTTTTGGACGACGGGTTGGCGCTGGCAAAATCGAGCGGGGCGGGGGCGGGGCGTATCGGTGGAATCGGTGGGGCGCTTGTGCCTACACTCGGTGCGTTGGGTTTGCGCGCGCCGAGCGCAGCAAAAATCCAACCCTCGCCGCCGGTTGGCAAAGCCACCCGTGCCCATGTCTTGGCGCTATCCCAAGCCAACATCGGCAATTCTTGCCCTTGTTGCGCACGCCCCACAATGGGCGCTGTCAATGCTGGCGCATTCCGAAGGTTTGCGGCGGCCACATTCACTCGAAAAACCCCAAGCCCAGATTGCGTCGTCACCGTTATCTGACTACTGGCTACTGACGACTGACTACTGACTACTGGCGACTGCCCACTGACCACTGACGGCTGACTACTCCTTAATGCCGCCAACGTTTGCAGCGTCACCAGCAAATGCAGGTCTGACCCGGCGGGGCTGAGATGGAAATCGGCGTTGCCTTCGTCAATCAGACCGCCATTCGGCAAAGCCTGCGCCGCTTGCCAAAAATCGAGCAGTGGCACGCCATACTCGGCGGCCAGTTTGCGAATGGTGTCATTGATGGCATGATTGGGCGCACCGGCTTGGGCTTCGAGGTTGTCGGCCTTGGTCACCGCAATTGGCAGCACGCCATAACGCAAGGTGGTGTCGAGTATGGTGCGATAGTTTTTGTCGAATTCCTTCCACAAAAACTGATCGCCCGTGCCCAATTCAATAAAAGCAAACCCAGCATTTGAACGGCGCAATTCACAAGTGAGCGGGTTTTCACCCGCCCTACATTCGGCAGGGTCAGCCCAACTGACATCGAGCAACGACGAGGCCCGAAAGCCGCCTTTGGCTGCGATGCTCCAATGGGAGAACGACTTGCCGAAGCGGCTAATGCTGGCAAACAAATAGGGGTGGTCAGAGGGCACTTGATATAGCCCCGCCGCCACACGGCCTAAATAGGCGTTTGGTTCAGCGTTGCAATCGCCCACCACCGTAAATTTATTGGGATCGCGCCCGCTGCTTTGCAGCAATTTGATTTTGGCCTGAAAATTGGCAAAATTGGGGATGTAACTGGGCAAGGCTGGCACACTAGCCGGCGGCGCACCCATAAAATTTTGGCGAGTGATGGGCACAGTCTTTAATTCGCCCGATTTAGCAACCCCCAATGACACATGCAACCATGCATCGCCGCGTTGAATTTTGCCACCACTGAGCCGCAGCCATTCGCCATCGGCACTGCGCTCAAGCACCTCATATACCTCATCTTTAAACACCGCAATTGTGTTTGGCGCAGCAAAATCTGGCCCCACCCGCACCCATGCGCCGGGCGCGGTGATCACAAATGTAATCGCGGAGGTGGCAGCAATCGGCTGCACAGGCGCAAGCCAGCCATTCAGCCAAAACAAAATGAAGGCAAGTAGGCGATAAGTTTTATGTGGCATAGATCAGAGCAACTTGCTCATTTGACGAACAGGGCGAACAATTTACCACAAAGCACACAAAGAACTCAAAGATTTGCAGTGTGCCTTCTTAAACATCGGAGGTTTTTGAAACCTCCGATGTTTTATAACTCAAACCCATCATAGCTTGGCGCATTGGCATGATCGGGAATCGCCCAGGTTTTGCGCCACAATGACGACGCGCCATCAACATTAAGTGTGACACCGGTGATATAGGCGGCGGCAGGCGAGAGTAAAAATGTGACCGCCGCCGCCACTTCGCTTTCGCGCCCAAAGCGCTTGAGTGGAATATCTTGGCGGGCTGGCTCTAAATACGATTTCAGAAAAGATTCATCGTAATGTTTAAAACCATTGCCCTCGATGATGCCGGGCGCGACGGCGTTGACGCGCACCCCATTTTGCGCCCACTCAACCGCCAAGGTTTGGGTGAGGTTGACCACACCCGCCCGCGCCGCGCCGGTATGCGCCATGCCCGGAAAACCACGCCACATTTCGGCCACAATATTAACAATTGCGCCACCTGTGTTTTGCATACCGCGCATATAAGCCTCACGGCACATCATAAAGGTGCCGGTCAAATTTGTTTCAACCACTGCATGCCAACCTTTTTGCGAAATTTTGGCGGCGGGTGACGGAAATTGACCACCAGCATTGTTAACAAGCGTATGAATAGGGCCAATTTCGGTCTCGATGGCATTAAAAAGCGCCTTTATTGAATCTTCTTGGCGAATGTTGACGCTAAAAGTCGATACGCGCCCACCATTGCCACGAATTTCGGCGGCGGTTTGTTGCAATGGCTCGGCGCGACGTGCCGCCAAAATAACATGTGCACCCAGCCCGGCCAATTCATGTGCAATAGCACGCCCAATACCAGTGCCGCCACCAGTAATTAACATTACACGATCTCGGAATAAATCGGGGCGAAAGATGGATTGATAAGGCATATTAGTATTTTGGAACAGGGAGCAGAGTTGCAAGTTGCAAAGTAGCAGAGTTGCTACCTGCCGCTTTGCAACTCTGCCCTACAACCTTTACATTTCTGCGAAATTTTTCAACATTTGTAACCCCACATCTTGGCTTTTTTCGGGGTGAAACTGAATTCCCATCACATTGGCATGACCTACCACGGATGGAAAATCGTAGCCATAATCGGTGGTGGCTAACACATGGTCTGGGTTGGTCATGCCTGCATGATAAGAATGGACAAAATAAGCATAGCCATTGTCGGGAACCCCTTTCAACAAAATGTGTTCTTGCACAGGCTTTACGTTGTTCCAACCAATATGTGGAATTTTCAAAGATTGGGCGAAGTGGCTAGACTGGTGCGGCGATGTGCGTGCAAAGTCGAAACGAATCACATGACCTGGCAACAAGCCCAATCCCGGCCATGCGCCCATTTCTTCACCCACTTCAAACAACAATTGCATCCCAACACAAATGCCTAAAAATGGAGTTCCACTTTGCCCGATGTGTTGCATCAATTCAAATAAACCACGCTTACGCAACCCGTCGGCACAATCGGCAAATGCGCCAACCCCGGGCAAGACGATTTTATCGGCTTGTTGAATGACCTTTGAGTCATCGGTTAATATAATTTTTGCGCCCACAAATTCGAGCGCCTTGCAAATATTGCGCAAATTACCTGCGCCGTAATCAATGACTGCAATCATAAATTAATGGTTAATGATCAATGGTTAATGATCAATGGTTAATAGTTGACAATTAGGCATTGAGAATTAATAATGACCATAATCCCTCTACCGCTATTAGCCATTGACCACTAACCATTAACCATTAATAATAGAAAGCGCCCCAAGCGCGGTGGCATGGCCCGGGGTGGGTGGCACAACAATGGCAGTGCGGTAAAGCGCCCCTACCCCTTCAACGGTTTTACGAATACTGGACACTTCGATAAGATGCCCAACCACCACGATAGGTGACAATTGTTCGGCTCGGGCAGCATTTACCGCAATCAGCGCAATGGTTTGTGCTACCAGCGTCATCAGCCCTGCTGCAATATCTTTACGCGAAGGCGGGATGTCGCTATGGGCCGCCCGCCCAAAATTAACCGCAGTCGCATTTTTAGGTAAATGGCTCATTTCGCCGCCAATGGCATCGGCAATCGATAAATCGACCCCGTTAGAATCGCCACAGCTGGCTAACGCCTCAATTTCATAAATATCGGTGGTGTTGAGCAACAATTGGCTAAGACCAAGCAAGGTGCCGCCCCCAACGGCAGTGCCGCTAATATGCCGCACCTCTTTGCCACGCGCTGCCGCAACCGAGGTTCCAGTTCCGGCACTCATCACCACAGCTTCATTTAGCCCCGACAAATGCAGGCCACCGGCCCCCACTGAAGCAATTTCATTAACATGAATAATAGCGGTATTGCCAACATGATCGGGCAGCAAGCGGTGTTTACCGCCGGTCACAGCCACTTTCGCCAAGCTAGGTAATGCGACACCAGCCAACTGTAACACCCGATGTAACTCGTCTATCGACATGGTGGGGTTACTTGGCACAGTCATCAATTTTGGGTTGCCCATCGCATCCAATACAACCACATCGGTGTTGGTAATGCCAAAATCAACAGCAGCAATATTTGTAGGGTTAGATTGATCCATAAATATAGTGACGATTTTTACACATGTTTACTTACGCTTTAGCAAGGCGCTTGACCCAGTTTTAGATCCCAAAGTTTAACACCAGCCATCACTTTTAAAATGAATAAGCCTATGATCAGCGCTCTGAATTCTAATTGAGCTAGGGCAGATGCTGACATTGATGAAAAGTTAGTGAAACCGGCCCTTCATCTTTTAGGGATTTGCATAACCTTAAATTTAAGATATTTACCCATTTGTAGAAGGAACAAGCAATGTAAATGCGTTAAATATGCAGCAAATCACTTAGAGATTAAGTATATCTTGGCAGATACTAAAATTACTCTATTCAAAATAGTAAAATTTGTCTATAATCTTATCTGTGATTAATCTTTGTATTATTTCAAGCAAAATTTACAAATTATTTCGTTCCGGTAATTAGTTAAAACCTAACTTGAAATTTTGGGTTTAGCTAATAAAAATATAAATAAGTGAATTTATTAGAGGGGTAAAAATATAAAATGAGTCTATATACTACACAAAGTCCATTCGTATGGTTATTGCTGTTTTTATTAATTGCAGCAATAGGTGCTTTAATTCATTGGCTATTAGAAAAGCTTTTTTGGCGTAAACGTGTTAATTGTTGTGATGAAGTTGAAGCTAAATTGCGTGATCGTGAAGCCGAAATTTCAAACCTCAATGCGCGAATTGTCAATATTGAAGGTGGGTCAAAATCATTTGCGACACGTGAATCAGATTTGCTTGGGCAGGTCAAGTCGAAAGGCGTAGAGTTAGCGGCAGCTGTAGCCGGTGGCGTTGCGTTACAAAAGACCATTGACGCACTGACCAATGACAAAAACCGATCTGACAAAGAACTAGCCGATTTGCGTGCGCAAAATGCCAAATTGCAAGCCGATATGAAAGTAGTCAGCGATGGCAAACAAAAAGCCGAAGGCGACTTGAAATTACGTTTGGCCGAAATGGCAGCGGCTGCCGCCGGTGGCGCTGCGATTCAAAAGACTGTTGATGCTTTGTCAGGCGACAAGAAGAATTTGGAAGCTGAATTGTCGAATGCAAAGGCGCAAATTGCGCGTATGCAAGCCGACTTGAAGTTGGCAAATGACAATCGATTGCGTTTGGAAAATGATTTGAAGCTAACCACCGATGGCCGTAATAAAGCTGAGGGTGACCTCAAAATTAAGTTGGGTGAAATTGCCGCCGCCGCCGCGGGTGGAGCTGTTCTTAAAACAACTATTGATAAATTAACGGGTGACAAAGGGGCTGTTGAGAAAGATTTGGCAAATGCCAATGCACGTATTGCAAGACTTGAAACCGATTTACGCGCAGTTGGTGATGAAAAAGTACGTTATGAGGCGGCTTTGAAGACCCGCGATAATGAAACCAACGATTTACGCGCACGGTTAGCAAAACTAGAGGTTGATTTGAACGCGGCTCGCACACACCAGACACGTGTCGAAGGTGATCTAAAGTCGAAGTTAACTGAACTGGCCGCTGCGACAGCAGGCGGGGTTGCGCTCAAGAGCACCATCGATGCACTTTCGGGCGATAAGGGCAAACTTGAAAAAGAATTGGCTGATACAAAGGCCCAAGTTGCAAAACTTCAGATGGAGACCAAGACCGCTATGGATGCATCTGCCCGATCTGAGGCGATGTTGCGGGCACGTGAAGCTGAGCTGATGAATGCGCAATCACAAATTGGCGCTTTGCGCAATGATTTGAGCGCCATTCGGGCAAATGTGAATGTTAGCAACACAGATACCACGAAGAGTGGGAGCGGCTTGTTGGGCAAAATAGGCGCGGCAGTAGCAGGCGCAGCCGCTGGTGCGGCTGTAACGGCTGCGGCCACAGGCTCGGCAAACAAAGATAAAGGCGCAAGCGGGGTTGCCTCTTTTGCAGCCATTGGGGAGGCAGCCAAAATAGCCGCAAACCAAAATTTACCAGCTGGCGTTTATGCCGTATCAACAGCTTGCCCACAACCGTTGGCCGATGTGCATGGGATTGGAAGCGTGTTGTCTACTCG
>CAZLOF010000044.1:0-14084 GCA_964560745.1 uncultured Thermoflexus sp. | reverse complement strand
GGTTATCTCATCGCCGTTATCGCCTAATCGAACTGTCAACTTTGCCGGTGGCAGTGGGGCGGCCGCCGGTGTTGTTAATTCCGGCTCGCGGTATTCGTCGGCATATGTTGCCGTGTCGCGGTATGCGTTTAACACTGCTCGCTCGTTGGCATGTGCCAGATCGCCGCGCCATGCTGTGTATATCGTTTCGGGCTGGGCTGGTGGCGGTGGCAATTGCCGTATTTGTTGTTGCTGTATTTGGGCTGGTCGTGGGGATGCAACAATCATGCGCTCGTCATCGTCGCGGTGTTGCCGTTGCGTTGCTCGTGGGGTTCGCCATGCCGTAGCAAACGCCGCCGCCCCAATCAGGCCGAAAGCACCAAAACCACAAATTGATACCATCGTAACCGGTATCGATGTCACGATACCGGCTGTTGTTGCCGGTGGGAGTGTTGCAACGGTCTTATTAATGCTGTCGGATATCACAGAAACGGCAAATAATCCAGCCAGTGTCATACCCAATCCAGCATAGATTTTTAAGTTTACTGAGCGAATAACCGCTTCATTGCTTTGTGTTGTCATGGCTCAATAATGATTCATCGCTATTGAAATTTACGCCAACCCGCGCTAATGCCGATAAGCCAGCGGCCATGCGTCCCAATAAATCCTGATGTGTTCGAGGTGAAACCGTGTCACCCTCAAGCAAATATTGGTTTGCTGCATCCTGAAAATCGACAATTTGACGAATGTCAGGCGGTGCATTGTTGGTTAGCCAATCATCAAGCGCAATTTGCGCGGTTTCTGATAAGTTTTCAAGCCAATTTCGGGGGAATTGTGCAAATTCTTGGTTTTTCATGATGTTTTTTTGAATTTATTGGGGTTTTTGGTAGCCTTGCGAATCTGTGATTTCGGCCCATAAAGGCGCTGAAATGGCGTTATTTCGGGCTTTTCTGGGGGAATTGGGAATAGTGCCAATTGGTCGGGGTCGATGACATAAACGCCATTGTGGGGCGCTTGGGGTGGCCTATAGGCCGGTGGGTTAAAATTATTTTGCATATACAAGCATCCTTTGTATGTGTTGCCGGTGTAATGGTTACGACATTGCACCGGCTTTTGTTTTCTCGAAGTGCTATTATAGCATCAATTACGATGATATAATAGTGTTAAATGATAAAATATAAGAGTGGCAAAGATGATTGAATTTATTAGGGTTTCTCGCCCCATCGACATAGACGCAAACGACATAATCACACTGTTAGATGCCAGCGAGATATCAGGCAAGGGTATCGGCGCTATTGCTAACATGCTGGATAGGGGCGTTTTGCCTTGGTATGAATTGGATATGAGCGATGCCCCAATATCAACCCGCCGCCAACGTTTTACTTCGCGCAAAGCTGCCTTGGCACTACGGTCTAAAGGGTGAAAATATCGCCTCTAAAACACAACAAACGCCTCAAAATGAGGCGTTTGTCGTTTATAGGGGTAATCGCCACAAGGCCACATCAACACCCTAAAAGCGGCGTTTTTAGCTTTTATGGGGCATGATATAATTGTTTTGCTTTTACTAAATTTAACAAAATAAAAAACGGCTATAGGTTCTTATAGCCGTTTTTTATTTTGTTATTCAGTTGGGATACACTAATTTTTATGATACTACTGTATCCCTAAAGCAAATAAGCCTAGCTTGCTTTTTGCCGTTTTTGTGGCTGGGTCGGGTGTTGGTGGCAGTTCATCGCCAACAATTGACTTAATTTGCGCCTCAAATTGCAAAATTGCGCCATTTTGCAATTTGATGTCCTCCTCAGCCGATAAAACCGTGTGCTTTGCAATCGCTAGGCTCGTTTCGCCCTGTTTGACGCGGTTCTGTGCTTGCAAAATTTGCGCTTTTAAGTTTTTAATTTGATCTCGTGCATAGGCAAGCCGGTATTTTGCTTGCTCGGTATCGTCGTCAAAGCGGCGAATTTTTGCATCAATTGCTCGGTTCTCGTCGATTAGTGCCAGAATCGCTTTTTCATCACAGTCATCAACTCGCCGCAATTCGTCGATTTTGTAAAGGTTTCCACTTCGTTTAATCGCTAGTTCGTTGATTTTGTTCAGTTTTTCGCTTATTTCAGCGTTTAATTTTTTAATTGTTTCCATTTTTGATAAAATAATGGGGGTTCAGCCCATGTATTAATTTTTGTTGTTTGGGTTGTTGGCTAAGGTTTCAAGGCGCTCTAAACGTTGTTCGAGGTCAGTTTGTTGTCTGAGTTGGAGTAATTTTTCGATAATGACGACATTGGCACGAAGTCGGGTCGGCTCATCCTCGGCTGATGCTGCCATTTGGATGACATTGCCAATCGCCGCATCAACATGCGCCAACATCAAGCCCAAAGCGCTTTGAAATAATGCTTTTTGGTGGGTTTGTAGTTCAGCGCTGAAACGGTCATCATTTAACCATTGCGTGATGGTATTTCGATGTGTTTCTGTCGCCGCCGCAACTGCAATAATTGAATGACCAAGCAAAAGTAATTGAATTGCTTTTTGCTGAGTTGCCGTTAGTGGTTTTTGCTTACTCATTTCGTCAATTTGTCGCGTCCGTTATCGGGCAAAAACAATATCGTTTGTATGCCCATTTTGGCGCAAAAACGCTCAAAAGCGCCCTCATTTGCATGTTTATGCCCGTTTTCACAGATCGCGCCATCATCGGCAATAATCGCAACGATGCCGGTATCCTGTTGCCCTTGCTGGGGCAAAAATCGGCGCTCAAGCGCTGCTATTCGATGTTTCATTGGCTCACCTCTAGGATGTAGCCGCGATTGTTGCTATAAACAATGCCATCGATTTCGATGGTGATATCTTTTAAACAATGCGCTGTCCGATGTCCCGACATCGCCCCATGCCAATGCTGTTGTCTGCAAAATGGGCATTTTGGGATTGTGGCGCTTTTGCCGGTGGGTGATAGCTTCGCCGCGATTCGTAGCGGTTCGCGGCTGGGGAGTTTAATTTCGTTATTCATGATCTTTTTGGCGGCTCGGTGGGGGGGGGTGTTGTTTTCGATGTTGATGTTACGCAATCCTGACTTGATAGTATGACGCGCTCACATCTATCAATTTGATACCATTTGGCAATTTTGCGGATAGCGCCGCCGCGTCGTTGTCGCTTATCTCACGTTTGGATATCCAAGACGGATTACCCGCGCTGATTACCTCCGATATATCATCAATTTTTTGTAGCCATGCCGCAACTACATTAGTCATAGTCGGAGTGGGGGCTGGTGTTGGCTCAGGCGTTACTGTTGCCGGTGTCGGCTCGGTGGCTGTTGCTATTGTTGCCGGTGTCATTGCCTGCACACCTGCGATTTCAGCAACCCACGATGCAAGATCGCCGCCATGCTGAAAAAATTCCGTTGCATCTTTGCAACTTGGTGTTTTAGCTCGCCTCACCCGCGTCTTTAAATCCGCCCATTTAAGCGCCCCCTTTGCCCCTGCGCTGTCCGCATCGTATGCAATTCGCACAGATGGCACAGATTCAACCATTGCCCGAAAAGGTGGCATGAGACTAAATCCCTCAGCACCAAGGCTGACGCAAGCCACGCCATCAGGCGCAAATTGTTGGCATAACATTGCATCAAATTCGCCGCCTGTTGCAATTACTGCGATTGTTTTAGCGTTGATTTCATCGCAGTTAAAAAGCGCTGTCGGTTTGCTGCCTGTGGCACAGATGTATTTATCACCTCCTGCATATGCTGTTGCATCAGCGTTTAATCTGCGAATATTGACCGCGTATATCTCGCCTAAAACAAAACGCGGTATCGTTACGCCAGCCACGCAAGATACATCACGATCAATACCCCAATCGTTGCCGGTGAATTTTTCAAATCTTGGATGATACCCAAGCCGATATTTTTTTATCGTGTCATCGTTTAAACCGCGCTTATGAAGATACTCAAGCGCCTTAGCGCCATGTGGCGATAAAAGCATATCGTGGCATTTGTTTGCAAACTCAGTTGCTCGTTGTTGCCACATGGCACAGGGCGCTTTGACGCTCTCAAGCTCTGCCGGTTTCGGCTTGACCGGCTGCTTGCTGGGCTTTCGATAATTGCCGTTATCGCTAAAACCGAGATATTTAAGCGCCTCTTTGAAATCCTTGGCATATCCAAGCGCTTGCACCAATTTTGCCGCGTCATACGCTTTTATCTCGCAACCTCGGCAAAATGCAAGCTGTCGCCCATTTGATATTTTTATGTTAAATCTATTGTCGCCGTTGCATTTGGGGCATGGTATGCCCCACGTCTGATTACCTGACCACTTAAGCCGCTTGCCGGTGGTTTGTTCGATCAGTGCAACAAGATCGTAACTATCTAAAAAAGATTTCGCGTCCATTTTGTTTTAGAAAAGAATAGATTTATAGGACTCGTAGGACTCATAGGACTTTTTCCCCTATCCCGTGTGTGAAAAATCAATATATGGTATATGCAAATGTATATGCAACCTTGGGGAAAAAGTCCTACGAGTCCTATGAGTCCTACGAGGTGAATTTATATAACGTCGTCGCCGAATATCGTGATGTCGTAACCATCGCGCCGGTATCGCCATGTCGTTTGCCGTTTCGGGCTTTAATTGCGTTGCCTAGCTTTTGTGCAAATTTAGCTTTGGTCTTTTCATTTAAAAACTCAGCTAAATGATGTGGCACACATTGCGCCAATTCATCCGATGCTAAACAACGTTCAAATATCATTCCCGCTGTCGCCGCGTCATTTTTGAACGTTTTTGACATTTCAATGATGAAGTTTTCCCAGATTGGCGTTTCATCGTCAGAATTTGTATGAAATTCGCGTAAATTCGATAAAAACGCTGTAGCCCCCGCGAACTCCAAAATACCGCCAACGACTTTGCGCCATTGGGTTTGACGCATCTTTGGAATTGCTCGCGGCTCTGGTTTTCCTGCGACAATCCACGCTCTGCACATTGTCAGAATAGCCGCAACAAGATCGCCGCGATTTTTCATGACATAACTTTCAATTTCGGGGTGTTTAAATTCGTGGCGCTCTTGCGGCCTTGATGTTTTAGCATCCAAACGGATTGGATAACATCGCGTGACAAGATCGCCGCCTACGCGCACATTATTGCCAGTGGCGCAAAACAATGCGCGATTAGGCACGCTAATCATTTTGTTGCTACCCAATGCTCTATCTTCCCATTCTTGCGATGTTAATGCAAGCGCTAAACTCGCGTCCTCCAGCGTTCTGACAAGATTGTCAACAACAACCACAGGTTTCCCGCTCACCAATTGCGAAGATATGCGTTTTCGCCACTCGTCCGGCTCATCGGGCGCTGCCCCCATCGCCGGTGGGTGGCCTGTTACAAGCTGTATCGCAATGCTTGCCAACAGGCTTTTACCTGTGGCCTGTTGTGGGGCATCGATTACCGGCATGGGCTGTGTATCGAACATTTCACGCAACATTAACGACAATGGAATTGCAAGAATGTTGTCTTGGCTTGCCTCGTCAGCAAATGGAAAATCGATAAATACATCGCGCAATTTTGCCAGCGCTGTGGCTGCGTCGGCTTGGGTCGGCGATGCCGGTACCGGTGGCAATGTGAAACCGGCTTTCGGTTTGTAGAATAGTCCGCTTTCGGAGTCGTATCCTTCGTCACTAATGATACTTCCGTCATCGCGCAATGTTGGATACTGGATAACGCCTCTCAGCGCTGGGAATTTGCAATCGACATTTAGTATGTGTTTCGCAACTTCCAAAGGTGGCGGTATCGCTGTAGTGACGACATCGCCATGACGATTAACTTTGATGTTGTGAAAATTTGCCGCGAATGTCATTACAGATCGCACAGAATCACAATTCAATTCATCAATGGTCGCGTTATCGTTTTCATCTTCTAAAATTCTGCACAATTTGCCACTTCGCGTATAAACTCCGCCTTTTTCGCGCAATGCTTCGATTACATCATCGCCAATATCGCGTAATTCTCTATTGTTGCACTGGATATTTGGCAATTCATCGCTTTTCTGAAATTCTGCGATAGCATCATTTAGCTCGCGATTATCGATTTCGCCAGCCTCAAACGCGGCTTTTGCATCTTCGATTGTCGAGTATTTCACAATTCACCGCCGTCAAAATGGCGATGATTTATAATACAAACATCGTCATTTTGTGCTAAATTAAGCGCATTTTGGCGCTTTTTGGTCGCTAATGAATCGTTTGACCCTAGGAAAGTTTCCGATTCATTAGCGCTTTTTTTGTCGATTGCAGACCTTAGCGCTATTCGCGCTGCGATTTGCGCCAGCCGATCAAACGGCTTTTTGTAGTTCGATTTGTTTTCCATGATTTTCCTTGAAAAATGATTCCAATTGCTTTTCTAAAAGCCGATGCGGTTTGATGTTCTCAACCGCCGCCAAAATTTTGACAATTTTGATCTGGTCAGGGGTCAAACGTAATTGCACTTTTGCACAATCATGCGAATGAGCGCCGCGAGTATTTTGATTTTTTGTCATGGTTTTTTACAGATAATGTGACAAATGTCATATAAATACATTACATTTAACACTTGACATTTGAGACAAATTAATATTAACACGATTTTGCCATCGGCGGCAAAATCGACACTTAGAATTTTCCTTAAAATTTTTGCGTTCGGCGTTTTTTTATTCATTAAATGATGATAACTGTAGCGATATCACTACGATTATCATCATTTAATGGTCAAATGATTAATTATTCGATGTCGTTACTTTCGACGCGCTTAACCATGCGGTATACAGTCATTGCCGCAAATTCTTTGCCCGTCCGGGTCTTATACCCGTCCTTGTTTAGCCGCTCGGCAATTGCCTCATAGGTCATGCCCTGCTTTTGCAGGATGTCGATATAGTTCATCAATTTAGCGTAAGCATCGATAGCCTCAGCCTTGCGCTTTGCCCCTGAAATTTTGCCAGCGTCATCCGGTAAGTTTTCCGGCTTACCAAGCACCACGCCACGCGCCTTAGCCGCGTCAAGTGCTGATTTGGTTCTGACACTAATCATCTTTGCTTCTTGCTCGGCAACGGCTGCCAACACGTGCAAAGTTAATGGTGTAACCGCTGGGTTATCAACTGCTACGAACTTAACGCCACTTTCCATCAATGAGGCGATAAAGGCCACATTTCGCGCTAATCGGTCTAGCTTGGCTATCAACAATATTGCACCTGTGCGTTTGCACTCAGCCAATGCCTTGTATATCTCCGTGCGTTGGCGTTTGCTCGTGCCGGTTTCGATCTCGATAAATTCGCCGGTGATATTTAAACCGGCTGCCTTTGCGTAAAGGCATACGCTCATCTTTTGCGCCTCAAGCCCAAGCCCTGATTGGCCTTGCTTTGCTGTTGATACTCGGTAATAGCTAATTGCGTCGCTCATATCCCCATTATAACACATACCTAACGTTCGTTGAGTGTCTGTTATAAAAAGAATTTATGTTCTGTCAATTTTTAATGTCAATTTGCTGATTCCCTTGTAACCGAACGGCTATTAGCCGCCCGTCATTTCCGCTTAAAAACACCGCCTTTAAAGGCGGTGTTTTTATTTTTCTGCAAACATCAGCAAATGTAAATTTAGCATCTTAATGTTTTTGTTTTCGCACCTCCCACTATCGGCCCAATTGCACCCGCACCCAATCCCATACCTAACCCAGCGACATGCAATGGGATTACTGTTACCAACGAAGCTGGAAGGAATGCCTTTTAATTACCGTTCAACTAATATATAGCATGTGCCCCGCCCATACACAATTGTAAAACCACATAGCATTACAAATCCAACACATGCTACGAAGCTTAAAAGAAGGGATAAACAACGACGCATTAAATAAATATCAATTTTACAATTAACTTAAAATTAAGTTTCTGCATCAACAACGCCCTAAATCTTCAATATCTATAGTAAGTTCATTACAAATCAAAGGTGAATTGATCAAATATGATCAAAATCGCTTAGAATTTAAGTTTTAAGGTTTCTATAATTAGCAACCAACCCATCTTGATGCGTTGTAAGCCAACATGTTGAAAACCCGCCAAAGCGCTAAAAGTGCTTTGACAGGGAATGTCACCTTAAACATAAAATCTTAGGATTTACCTAGATAGTTACCAATGGCATATCCAAGATTACAGAATTCACTAAATATATGTGTAGAATTCAATTTGTTTTCACCACGAAACACAATAAGAATTGCCCTATATGAGACGTATCGTAATCGCATTAACTGTCATGTTACCTATCTTAGCTGGGGCATGGCAATTAATTAGTTTTATTAATCAACCAACCAGCAATGTTGCCCAAGCAGCCTGGAATGCTGAGTATTGGAATAACACATCACAGGCCGGCAAACCCATCTACAGCACCCAAGTCGACACCGTAAGCTTTGATTGGGGGGATCAACGCCCAGCCGGTGTCTCAACCAGCGTTTTTTCGGCGCGTTACACAGGCAATACCTATATGGATGGTGGACGTTATGAGTTTGAAGTAACCGCGCAAGGCGAAGTGCATGTCTATATCAATGGGGCATTAATCATCAATGAATATGGCAACAAAAATGACAGTTATCGTGGTCAGGCCACTGTCATTCGTGGTATCAATGCCGTGCGCGTCGATTATATTAATCGCGGGGGCGCGGCACAAGTACAGCTCAATTATCGTCAAATAGCCGCACAAGTCGACGAAAAACCAACCCCAGCCGCCACAGCCACCAAAATTATTGTCTGGCCTTTGCCACCCCAAAAACCAACCGATACAGGTGGGGGAAATCCCCCCTCAACTCCAATCCCTAGTAAGTCATGGAAGGTTGAATATTTTAACAACCCCGATGTAAGCGGCACACCAGTAATTGTCACCCAAGCCACACGTGTTTATTTTATGTGGGGGCAAGCCGCCGCTGCACGTGGGGTCAACCGCGATCAATTTTCGGCACGGATGACTAAAAATGAAACGTTTGCCCAAGGAACCTATCGTTTTACAGCCCGCTCAGATGACGGTGTGCGGGTCTACATTGATGATGAGTTGGTGATCGACGAATGGCGTGCCCAACCTTTTGGCAAAAATTATTCAGTTGATGTGCCTATGGCGAAAGGGGTGCATCAGTTAAAGGTTGAATATTTTGACCAAGGCGGCGCCGCCGCACTGCAATTTTCTTGGGTCAGACGTTAATCTCATATCCTCCCAAAGCCACACATTTAAATCCAACGATCGCCTCAAGCAGCCGCTAGCTTCTTTCACTATCATTGGCACACAACATCGTGCTTACTGTGAAATTATCGAGGTCCGTCACTGCGCTATTTTTACGGCTCGCTTTAAGCATGGGTTTTATTTTTACAACAACCATTGCCCATGCTGATGATGCACCCATCACAGAGCAACCTAGCACTGCACCATTAAGCACCTTATCAGGCTGGAAAGCCCAATATTGGGGCAATCTCACCCAATCGGGCATCGCTAGCCTCGAACGCACAGATCCTTCGATTGACTTTAATTGGCAATCAGCAGCGGCAGACGATGCTTTACCCATCGACGAATTTTCGGCACGCTGGACACGCTCAACCTCACTTTTGGCCGGACGGTTTCGCATGACTGTGCTTGTAACTGGCGGGGCGCGAGTGCGAATTGATAACCAAGTCATTGTCAATTATTACCACAATCAGGGGTATCAAAACATCACTAGTTATGTCAACCTTAGCTCAGGGGTGCATCTTATCGAGGTCGATTATGTTGATCACGGCGGACAAGCCAGAATTAAATTTGACCTTCAACGCATGACTGGTATCGCCGACACGTTACCCAACCGCATTGTTAAGCCCAACGTCGGTCAATCACGTTTTTGGCAAGGCGATTATTTTAACAATATTACCCTAAGTGGCGTGCCTGCCTATAGCCAAAAACACGCCAATATTGATTTTAATTGGGGCGAAAAGTCGCCCGCCTTGGAGATTAAACGTGATGGGTTTTCGGCCCGTTATAGCAAACGTGAATATTTTAATAGCGGCATTTATCGTTTTGTAGTGCGGGCAGATGAAAATATTCGTATCTTTATCGATAATAAGCCCATTGTAAATGAATGGCTAACGCAACAAAATCGTATCGCACAAACCACAAGCGTCAACATACACCAAGGCTGGCACGATATTCGGATTGAATATGCCGATATTAAAAGTGTTGCCAATTTGCATGTGCATTGGGAATTGCAATAACACCTGCGAAAACTTGCGATTAACTTTAAGGTAAATCTGGGAAATCTGGGGAAATCTTGCGATTGACTATTTTGAACAGATGTTCTATTATTCAGAACATCTGTTCAGTGAGTTTCAGGACAGTCAAATGGAGGATAGCCCCAATGGGATCGAAATACGTAAAGTTGAATGCGACAGCAGATCGGATCGAGATGGTGCTACGCGATGGGCGGGCGCCAGCGCGAGTCACCAGCGGCAAGGTATTACCTAATTTTATCGAGATGTTGCTCGAGCTTGAGCCGGGCACCAAGGTTAGCCAAATCAAATCGCGCGTGCCAGATATTGCTTTGGCCGTCGGCAACCCCAATGTGCGGCTTACCCAAATCGGCGAACGCTTAGCCGTGCAAATTTCACGCACCAACCGCGAAACAGTGTATTTGAGCAAGCTGATGCCAGCGGTAACGCATGAGTGCGGGTTTGCAGCCATGTTAGGGTTGGCCGAAGATGGTGTGCCGCTCATGGCCAAATTTACCGCGCCCGAAGTCAGCCATGTGTTAGTAGCAGGGGCCACAGGTTCGGGCAAAACCTCATTAGCCCAAAGCATGATCTTATCGTTATGTCAACGATATCGCCCACACCGTTTTGGCATGATTATGCTCGACCCGAAAAAGCGCGAGGGCAGCGCCTTTGAGGCCGCCATTGCCGGGCATTTAATCATGCCAATCGCCCGAAGCATCGAAGATGTGACCGAAGCCTTGCAACAAGCTTGCGCCCTAATGGATAGCCGGGTGGTTGGCAGTGGCGAGCCAGACCCGCGCATTATTATTTATGCCGATGAATTAGGCGACTTATGCCAAACGGGTGGGGCTATTGTCACCGATCTATTTGCCCGCATCGCTATGCGCGGGCGTGAAGCTGGGCTACACTTATTATGTTGCACACAAAAACCATCAAGTAAGAGCATTGGCCCTTTGCTCAAAACCAATTTGCCGCTGCGCTTGGTGGGCCGCATGACCAGCGTTGAAGATGCCCGTAATGCAGCGGGCCGTGCAGGCAGTGGGGCCGAAAAACTAAGTGGCTGTGGTGATTTTGTAGCTGTCACCGCCGATAAAGTCATTCGATTTCAGGCGGCTGTGCCTGATTTTGTTTAGGATAAATTATGAAATTATTAACAACAACTATTCTCGTTTTCTCGGGTGTCCTTGCCATCATGGTCGGGTTACGTATCGATCAACAAACAATGGCAATTTTGACCGGAACCGCCATCGGGTTTGTGGTGGCAGCTATTTGTATGGGAATAGTGGCCTATATTGTGCTTAACCGCAAACCAATGCCCAAAACCGAACACGAGCCTGCAATACAAATCGAAACACGCCCTCAGGAATATACACACCCAACAATGCATTACACCTCAAATTATGCGCCACAACCAACCCTAGAGTATCAAGCCCGCACTCGTGGGGCAATGGGGCCAAGTTTGCCGTATCAACCCGTTGTTTATGGTTATGTTGACCCGCGTATGGCTCAATTTGCCCAACAGCCAACGTATATAGGGCAAACCCCTTACCCGCAACCCGCGCAATATATGCACCCAATGCCGATGCCAACACAACGCCGCTTCACGATGATTGGCGCGGGCGGGCAAGCTGAAGAAATTATGCCTTCGCACGAAGAAATGCAACCAATTTACGATATGTAAAACGCAGTTGCGTGCATCTCCCCCCCCCACAAAATCGCCGTATGTTTGAGTAATCCTCAATCATACGGCGATTTTGTAAACCCTAAATAATGTCGATTTTGGCAAAAATTTATTTTAACTGCCGTCAGGTGCTAACGTAGCATATCGGCCTCTCTCAGCTTGATCACAGCTAATCAGGATATAGTTTACTTTATTAAACTATTGCACACTTAAAAACAAATGAAAACCAACTTTAACCGCGCACTTATCCCGCTTATTCTTGTCAATTTCGTCGGCATTTTAGGCTACACCATTGTGATGCCACTCATGCCCTATTTTGTGGGGCGCTATGGCGGCGGCGCACTCGAAACCGGCATGTTGACGGCATCTTATGCCTTGTGTTCATTTATTGCAGGGCCAATTTTGGGGCAAATCAGCGACCGCTATGGCCGCCGCCCAGTTTTACTGATTAGCCAACTTGGCACAATTATCGGTTTTGTTATCTTTGCACTCAGTGGCGCATTATGGATGTTGTTTTTAGGGCGCATTATTGATGGCATTACGGCAGGCAACCAAGTGGTTGCACAAGCCTATATTGGCGATGTAACCAAACCCCAAGAGCGCACCAAAACCTTTGCCATGATGGGCGCTTCATTTGGGTTTGGGGCCATCATCGGGCCAGTGGCTGGCTCATTACTTGCCAATTTTGGCTTGTTTGTGCCAGTTTGGGCATCGGTTGCAATATCAGCTTTGTCGCTAGTGCTCACTTTTTTCTTGTTACCAGAATCACTCAACAAAGCCAATGTCAAGCCTATGACCGGTGGCATCACAGGGCAATTTCGCGCGATCGGCGATATGCTCACCCTGCCTGCTGTGCGTAATTTTTATGTTTTGTTTGCTGGCATGACCTTGGCGATGAATTTGTTTGTATCGAGCATTTCGCTGTTTACTAAATTGCAACTCAAGGCTCCTGAAACCGAAGCTGGGTTTGGCATGGCTTATTTTGGTTTACTCATCATTTTGTTGCAACTACTGGTCGTGCCACGCATCATCAAACGTTTAGGCGAATTACGCATGGTTGGCCTCGGCTTCATCAGTTTTCTAATCGGGTCAATCATCATGGTGTTTGCCTACAACTGGCCCACCTTGTTACTGGCCGTCACCTTCATCGTTTACGGTATGGCAACCCTACGCTCGCCGCTCACCAGCCTCATCTCACAGGCCGCCGGATCGCTTAAACAAGGGGTAGCAATGGGGTCAACCCAATCGCTCGACAGCATTGGGCAATTTATCGCACCTTTAATCGGTGGCATCCTTATCGAGCGCTTTAACCCCGGCACCCCCAGCATTATCTCGGCGTTGGTGTGTGTTGGCGCGTTACTCTATTTTGCGCTTAATCGCAGGGTATTACGCAGCACGACCGCTGCTGCCAAAAATATGTCTGCGCCCGCCGAGGTTGCGATGGCGAGACATTAACGCTTTTCTAAGGCTATTCAAAAAAAATAAATCTCAGGTCTTTCACCTTTTCCACATTTCCGCGATCTAAATTTTGTGAGTCGCGGAGGTGTGGAAAAGACTCCGCGCTATATCGGAGACCACAAATTGGCAGCAATCCAAATCTTGCGTGTTTCAATTCGAATTGGGCTGTTTAAATTTAACATCTGAACGGTAATGCGCCCGATGTCAGATAGTCCTTCAATCAAAGCCCCTTGCCCCTGAAATTCAAAATGCTCAGTCCATATCTGCTGATACGGATGAAACAATCGTATTCGTTTATTCGTCAATGGATCAAGCGCACTAACACGATTCCCCTTTCGTAAATTACATAACCAACACGCAAGACACAAATTATCTATTTCTGTTGCGCCCCCGCGCGATTGTGGCACGATATGATCAATGGTAAAACTACCACAAACATAATTTTGGGGTGTTAGGCAATACGCACATCGGTGATGACATTGCGCCACAATCTGTTGACGCAGTGACTCGGAAATATAGCTACGACTCACGATGTTACATAAAAATCGTTAAGATTATGCCCACGATCATGCAGCAATGCAGCAGCCTTTGCACGCACTAAATTTAAACGGTTATACCGTGCCACAAGTCGCTCTGACTCCATTCGTTCACGATGGCTCAGGTTATCGCTCTGATATTTATCCATCAAGGCCGTAAAACGCGCCACATCACGGGCCGACAACGTTGCGCGAGCTGATTGCCATAATTCAGCATCCGTTAACAT
>CAZLOF010000043.1:11860-14108 GCA_964560745.1 uncultured Thermoflexus sp. | reverse complement strand
GCATCGACCACCCAAAAATAATCGCGGCGCACACGCAGCAAATTATCAACCAAATCGCTCACACGGTCATTGGCATTAAATACCGGCACATTTGGGTCGCAGGCTTGAATACAAGGCACATCAATCAAATCGCGAAAGGGTGATTCGGCAATATTAAGGTGTTTGGATAAATAGCCAAACACCGAACTGCCAGTCACTAATCCTTGTGGTAGCCCGTTTGTGTCAACGATGGGGACAGGATGATCAAGATCAGCATATTGTTGCCATGCCTGATGCAGTGGGCTATTGGGTTGTAGCGGGGTGATGTGTTGGGCAATGGCAGCAAAACGCGGAGCGGCATCTTCTAATAGCAATGGCGATTCAACTTGAAAATGCCCCAATGCAAATTTTGATTGGGCGTTGAGCGCCCCCGCTCGTGCCGCGACAGCATCGAGATTGTCGCGTTCGCGCAATAGCCATGCATACCCGATTGCCGATGCGATTGAATCGGTATCTGGGTTTTTATGCCCGATAACGTAATAAGGGTCACGTACGTTCATTTTTATGTCTTTTTTCAGATAAGTACGGTAAAGCCCATGAAAAAATAGGGTTTAATAAATAGTCGTTTGGTATCTTCTCAATAAAACGGATGAATAAAACAAATTTTCGTCGAAATTACGAGATGGCCTTTATGAGCAGGGACAAAGCCCCTGCTCCCAAAGACCATATCGTGATTTCGACATTACATCTTTTGGGTTTACCCAGAATGATTGGAAGATACTCGTTTAGGCTAAAAACCTCTCACCCCACAATTGTAATTGCATACTCCAGCGAGTCGCTTAAAGCCATCCACGATGCCCCAACAATATTGGTTGATGAGCCAACTGTGGTCCAACTGCGGCTACCACTCGATGAATCGATGGTGACACGGGTGGTGGCGGCGGTGGCTTTGTCGCCATCTAAAATACGCACTTTGTAGTCGGTCAGGTGCACATTGTTGATGTTGGGGTAATGCGGGGCGAGGGCTTTGCGTAAGGCGCGGTCGAGCGCGTTTACCGGCCCATCGCCTTCGGCGGCGGTATGGGCAATTTCATTGCCAACCCGCACCTTCACGTTGGCCTCGGCGATCAGCCCCATACCGGCCCGATTCTCCACCACAGTCAAAAAATCGATCATATGAAATGGCTTTTGATAGCCGGGCTGCGCCCGCCGCAACATCAATTCAACCGTTGCATCGGCCCCTTCGAAGAAAAAGCCGCGGTTTTCCATCTCTTTAATCTGCGCCAATACTTGCTTCACCTCGTCTTTGCTGGCATCTAAACCATATTCTTGGGCTTTAAAGGCAATATTGCCGCGCCCGCTTAATTCGCTCACCAATACCCGTTTTTGGTTGCCCACCAAGGTCGGGTCGATATGTTGATAGCTTTCTTCGAGCTTGAGAATGGCGGCCACATGGATGCCGCCTTTATGCGCGAAGGCGGCTTGACCAACATAAGGGGCGCGAATATTAGGGGCAATGTTTGCCATTTCGGCGATATAGCGTGAGAGATCAGTGAGGCCACGCAATTGTGCATTGTTAACACAGTCGCGCTTTAGCTTTAGTTTTAGGTTGGCAATGGTATCGATGATATTGCAGTTGCCGACGCGCTCGCCATAGCCATTTACCGTAGCTTGCACCTGTTGGCAACCCGCCCGCACCCCAGCCAAGGCATTGGCTACGGCCACCCCTGCATCATTATGAGTGTGAATGCCCAATTTAATTTTAGATTGATCGGCGCTTGGGTCTAATCGCAATTCGCGCATGGTCGTGCTAACAATTTCTTCAACCTCCCACGGCATCGTGCCGCCATTGGTATCACACAGCACCAGCCAATCGGCCCCAGCATCAAGCGCAGCCCGCAGCGTGGCAATGGCATAATCTTTATCGAGTTTAAAGCCATCAAAAAAATGTTCGGCATCGTGCATCACTTCTTTGCCACGTTGATGAAAATAGGCCACACTGTCGGCGATCATATCGAGGTTTTCTTCGATATCGGTTTCAAGCACATGGGTGACATGCAATTTGCTGGTTTTGGCTACCATCGTTACCACGGGTGTATGAGCATCGACCAATAGTTTAATTTGGGGGTCGGCATCAACGCGGCTGTTGGCGCGGCGGGTGCTGCCAAAGGCGGTCAATTTGGCATTTTTAAAATTGAGCTGACGCGCACGGGCAAAAAATTCGGCATCTTTGGGGTTGCTGCCCGGCCAGCCGCCTTCAATATAGTGC
>CAZLOF010000043.1:0-11850 GCA_964560745.1 uncultured Thermoflexus sp. | reverse complement strand
ATTTGTCATCGACCGAAAAGTTGATGGCTTCGCCCTGGGTGCCATCACGGAGTGTGGTGTCGTAGAGATAGATCATTTTGGATTTTAGATTTTAGATTTTAGATTTTGGATTTACGGCTTAGCAAATGTCGCCGATTTCACAATACCTGCTCTATGCCGTAGGCATGGGCAGGTATTGTGAAATCGGCATATGTTTGTCTTAATTTGACATTGTCAATTTAAAATCGTAAATCCAAAATCTAAAATCTAAAATAAAAAAACGCCTCCCTGTTCGGGAGGCGTTTTATGTTTTGTGAATGATTTGCGTTTTAGGCTTACATCATTTGCCATCCAGACAGGGCGCTATCGCTTGCGGCACAATAATTATGCTCGCAATAATAATGCTAATAATCGAGATGCTAATGCTGAAAGACACGCTTCGCTAAGTATACCATTGCCGTTAAAATAGGCCATTACTATGGCAAATCATCCGTCCCCACCGCCCGACACCTTGAATAGCATTGGCGTGCTAAAACGCCGCGAGATCGAAGCCCGTGTGATTGGCCCCGTGATTGAGGCAATGTGCCAAGCGTTTGACCGCGAGCAGGTGCTGGCGGTATTGCGCGATACGATTATCAAATTGGCGCGTGAGCAGGGGGCAGCGTTGGCCGAGCAAATGGGCGGTGATTCAACGCATCATTTTGCCAATTCGATGGCCAATTGGACCAAAGACAATGCCCTTGAAATAGAGGTGTTGACGCAATCAGATGCGCGTTTTGAGTTCAATGTCACCCGTTGTCGTTACGCCGAAATGTATCGCGCTTTGGGCTTAGCCGAATTGGGTGCAACGTTATCCTGTAATCGTGATGGGGCACTGATTGAAGGCTTTAATCCCGATATCGTGTTAGATCGGGCGCAAACGATTATGAAAGGCGACGCTTGTTGCACCTTTCGTTATGCACGGGTTACGCCCAATGCTTAAATACTGATCATTTGAGCGCAAGTGCTTATGTGAGCGTTGCGAATGGCTTGCATTAGCATGGCGGGTGAAGGTTGTTTTTCAATCACATCGATTGCCCCAGCGGCGACGGCGTTGCGCTTGGTGACTGGGTCGGCATACATGGTCAATACCACAATTTTGCTGTTTGGCTCATTTTGGCAAATGCGCTGCGTAGCAGAAATGCCATTCATGAGTGGCATGTCTACATCCATCACGGTAACATCGGGTTTTAATGTCGCTGCGACTTTAATGGCCGAATCACCATCGGTTGCTTCACCCACCACCTCTAAGTCTGGCTCAAGTGATAACTGCATTCTTAGACCTTGCCGTACTGAGGCTTGGTTGTCTACTAATAGTATTCTAATTGCTTTATTGCAAGGCATCTTATGCAAGATTGTAGGAGAAAACAGGTGGAATGGCACATAGAGAAAGGCCTAGCGGCTCTCGGTCTTTGGCATGATACGACTTTTGCGAAAATTACGATAAAAAATCGATTTGCAATTGAAATATCTTGAAAAACGAGTCAAAGCAAAATATTAGAAGATTTTAAGCCGACAAAGACAAAAGACCGCAACAATGTTGCTGATCAAAGTCGGACTGCAACACCTCGCCCAGCGAGGTAGCGCTTCACTTCAGCCACGCGAAATGTTTTGTAATGAAACACCGATGCCGCCAAGACTGCGCTAGCCCCGGCATCAATGGCCTCATAGAAATGCTCTAATTTTCCGGCCCCGCCCGACGCAATGACTGGAATATTGACGGCGCTGCTGATGGCCTGAATGAGCGGCAAGTCGTAGCCTGTTTGCATCCCGTCGGTGTCCATGCTGGTCAATAATATTTCACCCGCCCCGCGCCCCTCGGCTTCAACAGCCCACGAAATGGCATCCAGTTCAGTCGGCACACGCCCGCCATTTAAATAAACCAGCCATGAATCGCCCACGCGGCGGGCATCGATAGCCAAAACCACGCATTGGGCGCCAAATCGCCAAGCCGCTTCATTAATGAGGTTGGGTTGGCGTACCGCCGCGCTATTGATGGAGCATTTATCGGCCCCAGCTAACAGCAAGGTGCGAAAATCGTCGGGGGTGCGAATGCCGCCGCCGATGGTGAAGGGGATGAAGACATGGTCGGCCACACGCCGCGCCATATCGACCAAAGTGCCGCGCCCCTCGTGCGAGGCCATAATATCGAGAAACACCAACTCATCGGCGCGTTCATCGTTATAAATACTGGCTTGTTCAACTGGGTCGCCTGCGTCGCGTAGATTGATGAAATTGACACCTTTTACCACCCGCCCATTGGCAACATCAAAACAGGGAATAATTCGTTTTGCTAACACGATAGAAATAGATTAATTGTCAGATATCGGCTCGCGCAGCCGCCGTAACCCCCACCATACCACAACGAGCAAAACCCATTGCCCGACAAAAAAATAAGTGAAATGGGTGACAGTGAATCCGCTCAAGGTGACATGTGCCCCACGTGTACCGTCGATGAGCGCCCCCCATGCCATTGGCGAAAATGCGGCGGCTAAGTTGGCGAGCATACCATGCATGGCAAAAAACATCGGGCTACCCTCGCGGTCACCGATTTGGTTCATTACCAATCGTGAAATTGAGAGGTCGAAAAGTGAGCCAAATCCGCCGGTAATCACCATCAAAATTAAGCTCACGATAGTCGCAAATAGCCCAATCCACCACGCCCCCGGCCCAAATGGCAACACCGACAAACATAGCCATGCCAATAAACTGCCAAACCACCAACGCAATACCAAGCGCAAATAATATAAACTGCCGTGTTTGTCAAATTGATACCGCACTCGTTGAATGACAATGACACCCGCCAACAAAGCCCCAGCCGTTGCGATTAAGATCCAACTGCTTTCGATGGCTAATACCTCGCGCAGAAAAACGGTGACAAAGGCTGGCATAGCGCCCACTACCAATTGCACCGCGATGTTAAAGGTCAAAAATCGGCGGAAATCAGCATCGGCTAATACATTGCGCAAGGCCAAAGGCGGCGCGTTTAGCCGTTCGTTCGACAAATGTGGCTGTGGCATTTTTGACAAAAAATAGGTGCTAATGCCGCAGGTTAGCCCACCAATGGCAAACACAATGGCGTAATTAGATAAATTATTGCGCACACTCAGCAGGGCACTGGCTAATAACATTGCCCCTACTGCCGCGCCAGTATTACAAATACGTTCATTGCTCAAAAAATCGAGCCGGTTTTCACGTGGCACAATCATGGCGATCCATGGCAACCACGTGCCAGAGGCGATGCCGCGAAAAATAGATAATACCGTCATGACTGTGACCAGCAATACCGTTGCCATTGCGGTTGTAATCATTTGGTTGGCAGCTAACCATGCTAACACTGCAAAGCAAATAATACCGCTGGTGCGGGCAAAATAGGCATAAACGTGAATGGTGCGGTAGCCAACACGCTCGGCATAGCGGGCAAAGGGCAATTGCAAGCCCATCATCATGGGCAATACGCCGGTTAAGATGCCAATAGCAAATGATGATGCCCCGAGATCGCGTGCGAAGAGTACAATCGGGCTGCTTAATGCCATTTGAAAGGCGATTGCGTTGAAAATGAGAAAAATATATGCATTGCGCAAATTGGGTGCGGGCGGTGATGCGGGCATAACCCAATCATAAAGGATGAAGTGTGAAGGATGACGGATAAACCCTATCCTTCATCCTTCATCCTTTCTTCCAACATAGCAGCCCGCAGCAAAAACTCGCGGGCAAGACGCGGGTTGGCAGCGGCGGCAGCAAATTCATAATTGCGCCGTTGACGATAATCGGTTTCGGTAGCCGACATATCATGATAATTTTTGTCGGTGGTTAATTGCACATCATTCATGGCAAAGGCGCGGCGCACCCGCTCATAATCAGCAAGGGCATGGGGTAGGCTTGCACCATGATGCATGACGCGGTCGATATGTCCCGCCAAATCATATGCATCATGAATACCGCTATTCATCCCCATGCCCCCCATCGGGTTATTAATGTGGGCTGCATCCCCCAGCAACACCACATTCCCTTTATAAAATTGATCCGCCACACGCTGATGCACCTTATAAATCCAAGTGCCATTAACCCGATAATCGGCTTTTTGAACCAAAAAATGATCGATACGTTCACGCATGGCACACTCAGATTGTGCGGTCAATTCGTCTTCATCTTCGCGCAGGCGAAAGACAATGCGAGTTACCCCCGGGGTATGCAATACGATCACCCATTCTTGTGGGTCAAACACATAAGCCACTGGGCCAAAATCAGGCATGATGGGTGCAAAATCGATGTTAGTAGCCGCCAATAAGAAGCGATCTTCGTAGGTTTTGCCTTGAAAACCAATTCCCAATGTTTTGCGCACGTCACTGCGTGAGCCATCGGCCCCGCACAAGATGCGCCCGCGTAATTGGCGCGGACCATCGGCTGTTTCAACCGTCGCAGTTACGCTGTCACCCTCATCTACAAAATTGACCAATTTATGCGCCATGTGCACTTTTGCCAAAGGCGAGGCCTCGATGATGGGTTTGAGGATGCGGGTTAGGGTGCTTTGCGGGCATTGCAAACGATAAGGGTATGGCGTATCGTTGGCAATCAAGCTATAGTCAAATTGTGCTACTTTTTGGTGGGTAGCGCGTTCCCAATATTGCAGCCGATGCACCAAAAATCCCACTTTTTGCAATGGCGCAAGCACATCCCATTCCGCCAACATCTCAAGCGTGCGCGGGTGAAAGGTGCTGGCGCGGGCCTCGGTGCTGAGTTCCGGCAGCATTTCGACCACTTCGACCGCAATACCCCGCCGAATGAGCGCAAGCGCTAACACAAGCCCAACTGGGCCAGCACCAACAATAAGAATGGGGAGCATAAAAAGTTAATGGTTAATGGTTAATGGTTAATGGTTAATGGTTAATGATGAATGAATAATTGACCATTAACCATTAACCATTAACCATTGATCATTGATCATTGATCTAAAATTCTCTTAATAAGCTGCCGCAGCCATACACTTTGTCGTTAATGTTGTTTTGGCGCAGAGCGTGCCACCAGGTGGCGGCGTTGATGGCGATGACCGGCTTTTTAAACCAACGTTCGGCTTCATCGGCCAAACGCACCATGCTGAGATTGGTGCCAACTTGCACCAATGCTTCAACATCGCTATCGTTCACCTCCATCAAGGCATTGCGCAATTCATCTTCTTGCACATGGGCAATGGCGATAGCGGTGGGGCAACGCAAGCCTTTGATTTTTGGCACATCGAAGCCTATGTCGTTAAAAAAACGCACGACGTTTTTGTCGCCAATGGGTTGATAAGGTGTAACCACGCCAATTTTTTTCGCGCCAAATAATTTCAAGGCTTTTTCACAGGCTTCAGCGCCGGTCGCCACACCCAAGCCTTTGGCGCGTTCGCTGACCCGCTGGCTAAATGCGCGGTTGCCTTCCATGCCATCCCTAAATGTTTCGGCGCTCATCCCCATCACCATATAGTCTGGCTCACACGTCATGACCCGGTCGATACAAAAATTAATCTCAATGCGGATTTGACGTAATAATTCTTCAAATGCGTCATCGCTGCTTAAATTTTGGTTGTGAATGTGGATACGCCCAAAATGGGCGGTTACACCCGGCACGCGCATCATATAAAAATCTGGCTCAACGATGGTGTTGGTGCTGGGGGCCAGCACGCCAAATTTGGCCCGCCAGCCAAGGGCATCGCGGCGTTGCGCGGTAGGGTTTGGAATGGTTGGGTAACTCATTGACTTGACAAAGCTGAAGTTTTGGTGAAAATGTTATAACATTATGATATTATAATGTTCAATTGTCAAGGGTATGCCTCTTGCCATTTTTTATGGAGCTTAACCGAAACCTGCCGATTCCATTACACTATCAACTCAAGCAAATATTGCTTGATAAGCTACATGCCCAAATTTGGAAACCGGGTGAATTGATTCCGGGTGAGCAAGAATTGCAAGATCAATATGGGGTAAGCCGGGCAGTGGTGCGGCAGACTTTGGGCGATTTGGTGAATGACGGTTATTTCATTCGCCAACGTGGGCGCGGCACGATTGTGGCACGCAAAAAAATTGCCTTCGATCCATCGAGTGGCATCGAACTTAATGGCGATAAACATAAAAATGGTAAAGACGAATTAGGTTGGAAATTGATTGACAGTGGTTTAGTTGATGCGCCGGTGTTGGCTGCCGAGGCGTTAAAACTTGTATCGGGCAGTCGTGTATTGCGCACACGCCGCTTGCGTATGGCTGGCACGCAACCATTGGGTTATCACATTGCTTATTTGCCAGAAAAATGGGTGAGTGTCATTAACAAAAACAATTTTGAGCAAGGCGATTCGTTGGCTTATTTGGCGCAATTGCCCGAATTACACAATGCCCGCACCCTACGCACCCTAGAGGCGCGGCTGGCTAACCCTGAAGACGCAAAATTAATTCAAATTAGCAAAGGCATGCCCATTCTTTATTTAGAGCGGTTGATTGTGATCGAAGATGGCATGCCTATTGAGTTTTTAACCGCCGGTTTTCGTGGTGATCAATTTAAATACAAAATTACGATGTGAGAGGAGTAGACAGTAATCAGTAGTCAGTAGTCAGATAGGTTTTGAGTGAGTTGAATCCGATTGTTGAGCCAACACATCTGACTACTGACTACTGATTACTGATTACTGATTACTTATAAGCAATGAAAAACATATCATCATCTAAAGCAAATGAACTCAAGCGTAAGCGCCGTGTTCAGATTTTGAATTTTGTTTTGGGGTGGATCACCTTTGGCTGTGTTTCGGTAATGGCGCTATATGATTTGCAGGCATATACCGGCATCCTCATTGCTAAATCAACAGGTGATCTATTTACGGGTATTTTCTTCTTGCTCATTTTTATTCATGCGTTTGCTGCGCTTTATTTATATGGCGTGCCCGAATATAAAAAAAATGTGCGAGTGATTGACATTTATGTTGGGTTTAGCTTGTTTGTGGTGTTGTTGGCAAATCGTTCATTTATTTATGTTTCGCCACTCAACACCATCACGCGTGCACTGATGTATGTGCCTATTGTTATTCATGTCGTCTTTAGTATTATTTTTGCCGTGCAACGGGTGAGCGGCAAAATTATTCATCGCCCGCTTAAGTTGTATTTGGGGGGCAATGTGGTGCGTGATGCCACCGCTGATTAGGTTATTACGCAGAATTTTGGCGCTGCGTTTTATCAAATTTTTTTCAGGAGGAAATCATGTCAAATAAACAATCAATTGCAAAAATTAATCGTTGGATCGGCTGGTTATGTGTGCCGATCACCCTCGCCGCGTTTGTAACGCGCTATGTACTTTATTGGAACGACAAGACCGGTCCCAATTATGGCACCTATGTCTTAATTCAAACGCTGGTCGGCATCTTTCCACTTATTCATGGTCTCATTTCAATTTATGTGTTTGGTGTGCCACGTTCTTCAAATAGCGCAAAGGTGCGCCATGTTTATATTGGTTATGCGGTGCTATTGCTCATTCTCATTAGCCAATCCATCCCGGGGCTTGAGCCGTTCTATAGCATTCTCACCATTGGTATGTATCTGGCGATTGTGTATCACACGATTTTGGGATTTAAGCATGCTATGGCCCGCAACAGTGGTGGCGATAGCATGGCTGAACTGCATCGTGGTGCAACCCGCGCCTAAAGGCTAAAACAATAACCAAATGATGGACAGCATTATTCATCTTATTACGGCTGGGGTAATGTTATTTTTATTTATAAAAATGATGCAACTCTCGCGCCACAATAAATCGATTTGGACGATGGCGGCGGCCAGTGTTATGTTTGGCCTGATCTGGGACAATTTTGTGCTAGGGCTTGGCCGATTTTTAGGCGAAGGCGACTTGCTAAAAACCCTAAGTTATCCACGCTTCTGGCTTCACGCGTTGCTTACCCCATTGATGATTATGTTTGTATGGTATCTATTGCGGCGTGATGGGGTGAAATGGGCACAAGGCATGACTGCTTACGCCATTTTTGGTACGCTTACATTATTGGCAATTGCTATTGGTGTGAATGACGAAATAATCAAACTGAACCTTGCATTTGCGCCCGGCGCAGATATTGTGCGTTATCGCAACGCTGCCTCAAGCGGTCCACCCATTCCCGCCATTTTAGCTGTGTTGATTGTTATTTTTGGGGGTGTGGTCTTATGGATACGCCACAAATGGTGGGGGTTAGCGGTTGGCGCAGCGACCATGTTTATCTTCACTGCGGCTGGCTCACGTTTGCCGGGTGTATTTGCAAACTTGGGCGAGCTGACTTTGGTCTTAGGGTGTTATTTTGCCGACAAACGTATGAAGGGCATTTACGTTCCATTCACGAGAAAAAAGTAGCAAGTAGCAAGGGGCAGGTGGAAAGTGGCAAGTAAAACGCACTTTGCACTTGTCACTTTCCACTTTGTACTCAAAAAAATTATGTTAAAAAACTTCTGGTGGCCACTAGCTTTTAGCAATGAAATTACAAACACACCGCAAACTCTGCGGCGATTTGGCAAAGATTTTGTAGTACAACGAACTGATCAAGGCATTGCTTTTACCCGCAAACTTAGCGATGGCCAAACCTTACGCTACGATACTGCCGAGCGCTATGGATGGATGTTTGCCTTTATAGGTGATTTGCCCCAGAATGAGCGGTTGCCGATTCCAGACTTGCCCTATATCGAAGATACCGTCACTTATAAACGCACCCAAGGCAATTTCGAGTGGAATGTGCATTATGCACGGGCGCTCGAAAACGGTGTCGATGCGGCGCACACGCCATTTGTGCATGGCGGTAGCTTTGGCAACCCAGATGAGCCTCAGATCGAAGATTATGAAACCATCGTTGATGATCGCTCGTGTATGGCAACCATTCACCTCAAGCCATCGCCTGCCAAAGGGCTGTGGGGCAGGTTATATAACAGCAAAAAACGTGACACCGTGGTTAAAACTGTCGTTGGCTGGTGGATGCCAAATATGAGTATTCTCGAAGTTCATTTGCCAATGGGCACACTCATGATTTTTAACGCGCATATCCCCATAGACGATACTAAAACCGTAAGCAAATGGATCGGTTTGCGCACCTTTTTCAAAGGTAGTTGGGCCGATGCCAATGCCGCACAACGGGTGGTCAAAATTTTTATGCAAGACAAAGCCGTTGTCGAGGCCCAGCGCCCCGAAATTTTGCCTTATGACCTTGGGGCCGAACTGCATGTAAAAAGCGATGCCGTTCAAATTGCCTTCCGCAAAGTGCGCCAAACATTTTTCGATCGTGGCTGGGGCATGTATCCCAAAGGAAAATCTGCCCTTGAGTAAAAAAAGGATGAAAGATAAAGGATAAACTTTATCCTTCATCCTTCATCCTTCATCTCTCATCCTTATGAAATACTCAATTCCACTCGCCTTACACGACTTCACCCCAGTTGTTTTTGCTTTTCTTGGCTTTTTGGCATTAGCACGCCTAGGTTTTGCTGTTCGCCGTGATATTGGGCGTATTATGATCACCGGCGCTACCATGATCTTAATGGGCGGGTTGGGCAAAGCTGTTTGGAAATTACTCATTGCTGTCAGTGATGGGGCAACCGATATACGGATATTCGACAATGGTTTGTTTTTTTGGATGGCCCCGGGGTTTATGTTGATGACCTATGGCATGAGTTACATTCAACGCCTCATCCAAAATAAAGCATTGCGCCGCCAAAACTTGTGGCTCATCCCTATTATTTCGTGGGTGGTGGTGTGGTTGGTGGGGATTGGTTTTGCCATCACTCGACCCGACACGCGCATTTGGAATTTTGTTTGGTTAGGGTTTACCAGCATCGCCCAATTGGTTTTGAGTGTTTTTGCAGTGCAACAAGCCTTACGACAAGGACAAAAAGCGGCGGCAGCCATCCTTGTTATCAATTTTGTCGCAGTGCTGGCGCTCACTGGGTTAGCCCGCACCGAGCGCACCCCAACCTCGCAATGGACTGAGCAAATCATTAACATGTGTTCATACGCCGCCTTCGCCTACGCCTGTAACCAAATTGCGCAAAAATGGAAAGTAGAAAGTGAAAAGTAGAAAGTAAAAAGTGCTAAGTGCTAAGTGCTAAGTAGGCAGCCTCTCAACTCTTAACTCTTAACTCTTAACTCTTAACTCTTGGTTCTTGATTCTTCCCTATGTTCATACGCTCGCTATATACCGCCACCAAAATCGATAGCGCCATCGCACCCTTCGACACACTTCATTTAAAAGTGTTTTACCCCGCGATTGCCACTGGCAGCGAGGGTGAACGTATGAGTGGTGTAATGAAAGCCGACCCAAGCAAAGGCCCGATGCCAATCGTCATTTTTTTTAGTGGCATTAACCTCGGCGCAGAATCTTACGCATGGTTAGCCATAAAGTTGGCCGAGCGCGGTATCGTGACCGTTTTATTTAATTGGGTAGGCGAGACCTTGCCGGGGGTGATTGGCCTGACTGTTGGCGTAGATATCAAACAAGTGATGCCCAACACTTATGGCAGCGGCCCAACTACCCCCGCCATCAGCGCCATTCACCGCGCCCTATGTTTGTTGAATGTGAGCGGGCCACTGGCTGGGGCCTTGGCGCTCAACAAAATTATATTAGGCGGACATAGCGCTGGTGGCACAATGGTGCTGCAAAATGCCGAGCCACGTTATTTTAATTATGTCGTCGGCGGGTTTTGCTATGCTGGGCACACAATGGCCGCCACAATGTTGGGCTGGCCTGCCCAAACCGTATTGTCATGTTCACCCAATATGCCTTTGTTAATGCTTGGTGGCACCCGCGATGGCGTCATCGCTGCCAGCAGCATACGTTATGGTAACGTCGATGACCCCGCCTTGCCGCTACGCCGCACATTTGAAAATGGGATAAGCGGAAATCGTGGTGATCGTTATTTTGCCTTAATTGCTGGGGCCAATCATTTCACCCTCGCGCACCCAGTCGATGACACCGCAGGCCGCAGTTTTTTAGATTTGCGTGCTACCTGCGATGAAAATGTGGCCCGAGATTTTATGGCGAATCTGGTTGGAGCGTTTATTCATGATGTGACCAAGCCAACGACCAGCCCAACAGTTGTTCCATTTCTTAGTCATTTACTTGTGGGTGAATCGCAAACCAAATAAAAATCGTAAATTTATAATATGTATAAAAATTTTTGGTGGCCGCTTGCCACCTATAACGAAGTAAGCAATAAACCAATTCGGGTTACTGCTTTGCAACAAGAATTTGTGCTGTATCGGCTGCCCGATGGTAAACCACAGGTGCTAAGCGATTTATGCGTTCATCGCGGCGGGGCACTCAGCGATGGCTGGCTCGAAGGAAATTGCATTGTTTGCCCTTATCATGGCTGGCAATTTACCAATGATGGCGCATGTGTCAAAATTCCAGCCAACCTCGCCGGTGTGCCTGTACCACGCAAGGCGCGAGTCGATAGTTACCCCACTGTAGAAAAATATGGTTTTGTGTGGGCATTTTTGGGCGATTTATCAGAACCCGACCGCATCCCCATACCTAATTTAACTGATATCCCCGCCGATGCAAAAGGCGTTACGGGCAATATCACATGGCAAGCCCCCTATCACAATGTTGTTGCTTATTTTGGCGATCTCAGCAAAGCGTTTTTAGCCAGCGATGCCGAATTTGCTGGCGCAACCGCCAAAATCAACACCGCCCAAGTGACCCAACACGATTGGTCGCTCCATGCCAGCGGCAACATCACCCCGCCCAAACGCATCGAAACCAGTTTTATGGGGCTGGTCAATAAAGAGGTCGATTCACCTCAAACGGAGGCCAACAGCGATGTGCATGTTCCATGCATTACTACACAC
>CAZLOF010000042.1:6206-14279 GCA_964560745.1 uncultured Thermoflexus sp. | reverse complement strand
GCCCAACACTGGCCTAATATTTCGGGTCGGCAACGCCTGACCCAACTGGTTGACAATGCTCGAAAAGTCATTCATTTATTGCATGATGAAAATCGTTGGATCGCCAACGAACAAGCCAGTGCCGCCACAAACCCGCCAAATGTTCAATCTGACGGTCATGTCGTTGGTGGGCATGGTTTTTCGGCAGCCCAGCCCCCCCAATTCAACGATGAACTAGCCGCCGAGCCAGAGCAATTCACCCCCGACCGCGCATGGATGCCGCAAATGGTGTTGATAGCGAAAAACTCGTATGTTTGGCTTGACCAATTAAGCAAAAAATATCAACGCAATATTACACGGCTCGACCAAATACCCGATGAAGAACTGGATCAGTTGCAGCGCTGGGGCATTACTGGCTTGTGGCTGATTGGTCTATGGGAGCGCAGCAAAGCCTCGCGCACAATTAAGCAATGGATGGGCAACACCGATGCGGTCGCCTCGGCGTATTCGCTGCACGATTATCGCATTGCCGATGATTTAGGCGGGCCAGAGGCTTGTGCTAATTTGCGTGACCGTGCTGCTCAACGCGGTATTCGCCTCGCCAGCGACATGGTTCCCAATCATATGGGCATCGATTCGGCTTGGGTAGCCGATCACCCCGATTGGTTTTTGAGTGTTGATCAAGTGCCATACCCCAGCTACACCTTTGCAGGCCAAGATTTGTCGGCAGATAGCCGCGTTAGCGTGCATCTTGAAGACCATTATTGGAACCATAGTGACGCGGCGGTCGTCTTTAAATTGCACAATCACGCCACAAACCAAACCCAATACGTTTATCACGGCAATGATGGCACTTCGACCCCTTGGAATGACACCGCCCAATTAAACTACCTTAAGCCCGAAGTGCGCGAAGCCGTCATTCAAACCATTTTGCATGTGGCGCGTCAGTTTTCGGTCATTCGCTTCGATGCAGCCATGACCTTGGCAAAGCGCCATATTCAGCGTTTATGGTTCCCCGGGCCGGGTGCCACCGGTTCAATTCCATCGCGCCAAAACCATGCCATGAGCAAAGCCGAATTTGACGCGCTGATGCCAAATGAATTTTGGCGCGATGTGGTTGACCGCTGCGCCATCGAAGCGCCCGACACCTTGCTTTTGGCCGAAGCATTTTGGATGATGGAGGGCTATTTTGTGCGCACCTTGGGCATGCACCGCGTTTATAACAGCTCGTTTATGCACATGTTGCGCGACGAAAAAAACGCCGGATATCGCGCTGTGATCAAAGACACGATGGCCTTCGACCCGCAAATTCTTAAGCGTTATGTCAGCTTTATGAATAACCCCGACGAAAAAACGGCGGTGGAGCAATTTGGACGTGGCGAGAAATATTTTGGCATTTGTGCCATGCTGGCCACCTTGCCCGGTTTGCCCATGTTTGGGCATGGGCAATTTGAGGGCTTTGCCGAAAAATATGGCATGGAATTTCGCCGCCCGATGTGGGATGAGCAAGTTGATATTGGCTTGATGGAACATCACGAACGCGTGATTGCGCCTTTGCTAAAGCGCCGCGCCATGTTTGCCGAGGTCGATCATTTTGTGCTTTACGACTTTGTTGGCAACGATACCGCCGTCAATGAAGATGTCTTTGCATACACTAACTGCGCCATCAACCCTCACCCCCTGCCCCCTCTCCCAGAAGGAGAGGGGAGTGAGGGCATCGAACGGGCGCTCATTCTTTATAACAACCGCCTGACCCAAGCCACCGGTTGGGTGCAGATTGAAACCGAAATCAAGCCACAATTTGACCACGAAGATGCACCACTCGAAAGCCGCAAAGCCCAAATCGGCAAACGAAAATCGCTCGCCGAAGCATTAAAAATTAATATCCAAGACAACACCTTCAGCATTTTCCGCGATCAAATGAGCGGTCAGCAATTTATTCGCAGCAATAGCGAATTGCGCGATCGCGGTTTGTATGCCGAATTGGGCGGCTATAAATGCCATGTTTTTCTCGATTGGCAACAAGTGCTAGATACCGATGGCAGCTATGCCCGTTTAACGGCTCATTTAGGTGGCAAAGGGTGCGATGACATTGAAAAATTGAAAATTGAAAATGAAAAATTAAGAACCGAAGATGAGGTTTCTGAATTTAACACCCAATTTTCAACTTTAATTCACAGCACCCACGAGGCCGGTCTTAAGATCGGCGGGATTGGGGCGGTATTAGATGGCTTGCTCAGTGCACCCAGTTATGTCAAATCAGTTAAACGCACGGTGTTGGTTGGCCCCATGCACACCAGCAACAGCACCGAAATGGAGCGCCTCTTTTCGCCCAAAAATGGTGTGAAGTATTTTTATTATTTCGCCGACCGCGGATTATCGAGTTGCCCGACTGAATTGGCAGTGCGGCTCAGCGCCATTGAGCGTGATTGGCAGGTGCGTATTTGCTATGCCCGCCGTGTATTTGGTGATCACGATAATCGCGCTGAGCATGAAATCTTGTTGGTCGATGCCACCGATTCGCCACGTTATAAGCTCAACGACTTTAAATTTGGTGTATGGGAACGCTTCGGGCTTGATTGCAACCGCTACCAAAACAACCCCGAATTTGATGAATACATGGCGCTGGCTGTGCCCAGCTTTTTGGCGTTGCAGGCCATTTTAGGGATTAGGGATGATGGATTCGGGGTGAAGGATTCTATAGAATCGTCTAATCCTCAATCTCAAAGCCCGAATCCCCAATCCTTAATCTCAAAGCCCGTCATCATCGCCCACGAATTTATGGGCTTGCCGCTGTGGTATGCCGCTGAATTAAGCGCAAGAGGTGAATTTGCCAGCGCCTACGTCGCGCATGAGGTTGCCTCGGTTCGCGCCGCCGTTGAGGGCAATTCGGGGCACGATGTGCGCTTTTACAACATCATGCGCCAAGCCATGCGTCACGGCTTGCAAATGGAGCAGATTTTGGGTGATTCATCAGGCTACTTTAAACACCCCATGACCCAAACCGCCGCCCAGTGCGATTACGTTTTGGCTGTCAGCGACATCACCGCCGATGAATTGCGCTTTATGGATTGGCGTTTTAGAAACCGCAGCCAACGCGGTCAGCGCGAAATTGCATTGGCTTATAACGGCGTGCCCAGCCAACGCTTTAGTTTAGATGAACGGTATGCCGCCAGTGAAAAACTAAAAGACGCGGCCCATGCCTTGGCTGGTTTTCGCCCCAACTGGGTGTTTACCCATGTCACCCGTTTGGCCCAAAGCAAGGCTTTGTGGCGCGACATCGCCGTCCTGCGTCATCTCGATTATCTGTTGGCGCAACGCGGCGAAACCGCCGCCTTTTTAGTCGTATCATCAAACTTGGCCCAAGGCCGCTCGACCAGCGATGCCCGACGGATGCACCAAGCCTATGGCTGGCCGCGCAACCATTACAGCGGTATGCCCGATTTGGTTGACCAAGAAATACCACTTTGGCATTCGATGATGAGTTTTAATGGCTACGCCCGCGCATCACACGCCGTGTTCGTCAATCAATTTGGTTTTAGCCACGACCGTTTGGGTGGGGCCATCCCCGAAGGGATTGAGTTTAGCGACTTGCGCAAAGGCTCGGATGTCGAATTTGGGCAAAGCATTTACGAGCCATTCGGTATCGCCCAAATCGAACCGTTGACATTTGGCGCGTTGTGTGTGATTAGCGATGTATGCGGTTGCAAAGGCATCATTGCATCTGGCAAAGTGCCAGACCGAAATTTGATTGTTGCCAACTATACGCAATTGCCCTACACGCTTGACCTCAATAGTGCGGTATGGCTTGGGCAATCACAGCGTGACGATCTTGAGGCGCGGGCAGCCTGGGAAGTGGCGAATCAAATCATCGAACGTTTGCCACGTAGCGACGCAGCCCGACAAGCCTTGCTCGATAGTGGTTATGCCTTAGCCAAGGCTTCATCGTGGGATGTGGTGGCACGCACGATGTTTTTACCGGGGATTGTTTAAATGCAAGCACATAATGCGCGACGTGGGCTTTTAATGGTGATGTTTGCCGCTGTGCTATGGGGCACCGGCGGGGTTGCGGCCAAAACCATCTATGCTCTTAGCCCCACCAATCCGACCTCGGTGGCGTTTTTTCGCATGGCACTTTCGGTGCCATTATTGTTAGTGCTGTGCTGGGTTACGCTTGGGCGGCGAATGTGGGATGTGCAACGGCAAGATTTGCCGCGTATGTTAATTGCAGGGGCGTTGGTGGCGCTTTACCAAGTGGCTTATTTTGCAGCTATCCCGCGGGTCGGGGTCGCCATTTCAACCTTGGTAGCCTTATGCAGCGCCCCCATCAGCGTGGCCGTGTTGTCTAGCCTTGTCACCCGCGAGCGCCCACCGGCGTTGGTGTTACTGGCTTTGGGGCTTGCCATCATCGGCACAGTGTTGCTGGTGCAAGTGCCCGCCAATGATACCGAAAGTGCCCAACATAGCGACATGCTTGGCGGGGTATTGCTATCGGTGCTATCGGGCGGGTTATATGCCATCAATACCTTAGTTGGGCGCAAATTGGGCGGCGACCGGCGGGTGCACCCATTGCAAACCACCACCGCTGGTTTTGCCTTTGGCTCGGTATTGCTTCTGGGGATTGGGTTGTCGGCGGGTTTGGTCGTGCAATATCCGGTTGAGGGATGGCTCGGCCTTATTTACCTCGGCGTTTTTCCAACCGCCATTGCCTATGGGCTGTTTTATGCTGGCATGCGCAGCATCAGCGCCACCCATGCCAGCATTGCCACATTTATGGAGCCGCTCACGGCTACGATTATCGCCACCTTGCTATTTAATGAGCCGCTCAATGAGCGCACCTTGCTTGGGTCATTATTTTTGATTGTGGCAATGGGTATCATCATCCGCAAACAATAATTAGTTTGGAAATCAGTGCAAAGTGAAAAGTAAAACTTGTTAGGCTACCCTTTTTACTTTCCACTTTGCACTTTTCACTTAATACCCAGCACCTCAACCAGATTGTCCATAACAAGCGCAAGATTCGTTTCAAAATCGGCAGGCGCGTCATGATTGGCGGTATCGGTGATGCCACGCAGTTCGAGAAAACGTACGCGATTAAATTTGCAGGCGCGTGCCCCACCAACCCCTTCCCACGCCACCGCGATCCCGCCAGTGCGTTCACGCAGATCGGCCCCACGAGTCACTTCGATCACATCTTCATCGCCGCTGGCAATCACGCCAAAATGCAGCTTGAAATTGACAGGTGTCAATAACCTCATCGCGGCAATGCTCATGGCATCGCCAGCAAAACGCGGCAAGGGGCGGCGCACAAACTTGAGGTTATAGTCATGCTCAACGGTCTCGGTCGCCACGACCACATCGCCAACTTGCAAGCCTTCGGTCAAGGCTCCCGCCGCCCCAGCGCAAATCACCAGCAGGTCTTTATCGGCAGGTTGATTGGCACTGGGGGCAACATGATCTAACACATGTTGGGTATGAATACCAAATTGGGTTTTGCCATGCCCACCCCGCACCAACATCACCCCAAGGCTGGGGTAATAATGGGCTGGCAATCGCCCAATTTGCCTAGCCTCAACCGACAGCCCGCGCTTGGCGCAACCCGCCACAAAGCCATCAAATTCTTCAGGCAACGGGGTGAGAACAATAATCATGTTTACTGAATATCTTGGCGCACATAAGCGCCCCAGCCACCGGCGGGGTCGGCTGTACCAGTAATATGACCATAAGCCGCGCCGACACCGCTCATCAAATAGCCAGTATCGCCGCCGATACCGACAAAGGTAAAGCCCTCTTCGACCCGTGCCTTGGCTTGGGCAGCGTTGCCCATCAAAATGCCACAGGGCATACCCACACGTTTACAAGTGCTCAAGACCCTATCTACTGCCGTGCGAAATCCGGGCGCGTCACTCCAAAAGCTGGGGGCGTAGCCATATGAAATGTGCAAGTCGTTGGGGCCAATGAACACCATATCGAGACCCGGCACGGCCACAATTTCTTCGATGTTATCCACCGATTCTTGGGTTTCTACTTGAATGGCAACAGCAACTTCACGATTGGCCTTTTGGGTATATTCACCACGTGTGGCTGCAAAACCCAAATGTGGCATTAGGCCGCCATTGCCGCGCACACCTTCGGGCGGATAACGCGAAAAGCTGACGATATCGCGCACTTCTTGAGCCGTGTTGACCATTGGGACGAGCACACCTTGAGCACCCGCGTCGAGCACTTGTTTGATTTGATCAACCGTGCCGGAAGCCACGCGAATAAATGGTGTGCATTTGCCTTGGCTGGCATCTGAGATGGCCGAGGCCAATTGTGACATGGTTGACAGATCAATTGGTGAATGTTCACCGTCAATCATCAGCCAATCCATGGTGCCCTGCATCGCCAAATAACGCGCCAACATATAGCTGCCGCTGGTAAACCACAAGCCCAAGCTGGGCTTCCCCTCTCGAATTTGATGAAGTGAATGATTTTTTCGCATGGACGTGATTGTATATGACAAGGCGAGGGATGGCAGAATGACAAGATGACAAGGCGACAGGGTGAGTGGGTGACAAGGGGATTTTGTCACCCACTCACCCTGTCACCTTGTCACAAATTGCGGTATGATTTTGACATGCTCGAAGCCGCCGACCGTGTCTTGATTTGTATGATCAATCGCCCGCGCGACCTAGAAATTGCGCGTTGGGATCATTGGTATCGCATCCCGGTCAAACACGCGCCCAAAGAATATTTGGCCGATGTTTTGGCGTTTTATCTAACCGCACCGTTTGGCGATGAAAAATGGGCCATTCACGAGTATGCGCGGGTGCGGGGGCATGAAATGGTGCGGCGTGTCGATCTTTTTCCCGATCAACCCAAACACCCCCGCGCCGAAGAGTTGTATTATCAAATACAGCTTCACCCGTTACAGCGATTGCCACGCCCGATTCCATCACTCAAATGGCGACGTGTGACCTTTGTGCAAACCAGCGGCGACCGGCTGATGCACGCGCTTGAGATGAGCGAATTGGTCGAAACAAGCGCCAAAAATCAGCGGTTTGTGACCTTGCTCGAAGATGATGCGACGGGTGAATAAATTTTCTCGCAAAGACGCAAAGGCGCAAAAAATTTAAATCTTTGCGCCTTTGCGAGAAAATTTACCCTAACGCCCGCGCTAATGTTTGTAATTTGTCGGGGTTAACCACAATATCAATTTCGCGAATTTGGTCTGGCGTGCAATCGAGTGTCATCGCGCTAAACAATTGCCCGTTGTTAAACAATAACACCGCCCGCTGTCCATTCACCTCAGATACCTGAATACGCATTTCAGCGGTCATTTGCTTCATTAGACCCAACATAAATCGCGCCACTTTATCTGCGCCATGAATAACATTAAGCGCGGCCTTGGCTTTGCCACCGCCGTCAGACCGCACAATTGCCTCGGCTGTCAGCATAGTTAACAAGCGGTTGAGATCGCCACTTTGGCAGGCCTGCGAAAATTCAAAAAACAATTTGTCACGTTGGGCGGGTTTCACATCAAAACGTGGGCGGCGTTGTTGCAAATGGATCTTGGCACGCGAGACCATTTGCCGACAATTGGCCTCGCTGCTTTGCAAAATATGCGCCACTTCGGCATATTCATAATCAAACACTTCGCGTAGCAAATAAGCCGCACGCTCGGCGGGCGATAAACTGCGCAATATCACCCCAAACGCCAGCGACAACGAGTCGGCCAGTTCAATCTGTTCGGTCATATCAGGTTGCCCCTCGGTCAATAATGGCTCTGGCAGCCATTCGCCAACATAGTGCTCGTTACGGGTTTGGGCTGCCCGTAAATGGTCAATACATAGCCGAGTGACGATAGTGCTGAGGTAGGCTTTGGGCGAGCTTGGCTCAGTTGAATCAGCTTGCCAGCGTAAATAGGTCTCTTGCACCATCTCTTCGGCATCCATCGCACTGCCCAACATACGATAGGCGATGGCAAATAAAAGCCGCTGATATTCAATAAAAATTTCAGTTTTGCCCATGTTTTGGAGTTGAGAGTTGTGGGTTTTTGGGTGGGGGGGTTAATGAAATACAGAGCGCGTCTATACATCCCTAAACAAATGT
>CAZLOF010000042.1:0-6196 GCA_964560745.1 uncultured Thermoflexus sp. | reverse complement strand
GTTTTTTTTTTTGTCAGTTTCCCCAACAAAAAAAAAAAACCCCCCCACAAAACTCTCAACTCTCAACCACTTTTGCGCCAAACAGCAATTAACGCCATTGCCAACACAAATAATGGCAAGGTGTTTAACAACATATGGCGCACCGTTTCATGCCCAATAATGACATCATCATACAAGTGATTAAGCACATGCAAAATGGTGGCGATGGCAGCAACGCCAATAATGCTTGTATGGGTAGCTGGGCGGCGGGCGGCCCAAATGAGGCCAATGCCAATGGCAAAACTAAACACGCCAGCATCGCCCATGTAATGACGGTTAAATGGGGGAAAATCGGCCAGCCAATCATAAAAAGGCTGAGGGATGAGTACCAGCGCCAGCCCGGGCAAGGTATACATGGCAGCGGCCCACCAAAGAGTGATTTTTTGTAACATGATTTTTTATCCGTGTTTTTTAGGTAAATTGGGTTGCCACGCACAGGCATACAAATTGTCGCTTTGAATATCGAGCGCATGATTGAAACGGGCGCGATAATTTTCATAGGCAATGCTGGCGGTCAATTCGACGATTTGGGCCTCGTTAAAATATTGCCGAAGTTGGTCAAAAAGCGCATCAGGCACATTCACAGACGTTTGGCACATTTCTTCGGCATAACGCATCACCAATTTTTCACACGCATTAAACAATGGGCTATCATAAAATTGGGAAATAGCGGCCAATTCTTCGTCGCTTAATAATTTTTTGCTGCTCACGGCAGACCCAATATCCACTCAAAACGGGCAGCCGATCAGTTGTGCCGCGCGAATTTGGGCTAATTTGTGCAAACGCAATGCGATCTTGCCGGAATTTTCGGTCACTTGACCGAGTAAATTCCCCATAATGGCGATCATAGGGCGGTGCGCTTGCACTTTGATCGGTGTGACAATTTTGCCAACCATGTGTTGGGTTAGCCAATAAATCGGGCGCATCAACAATGGCACGGCTTCATCAGGTTCAATCGGTCGAATTCTAGACATGTTTATTCCTTTTTAAAATCATTCAATAAGACGAAATGAAGATGTGGTTTGTGACAGATCGTCAATCAACTATTCAACAAATCAACTATTCAACAAATTGTTATTGCTTACATAGGTAGTTACGAAAAAAGATGCAAGAAAACGCAACTTTTGAGTGGCCTCATGTTTTATAAATAACAACAGAAATGCATGACCCAATTACCCAAACGCCAGCATAAACGCAAAAAGGCCAAAGAACCAAAGCCAACACCTGTGTTTACGCATTTAATTCGGCGCGTCGTTATTACTGAAGATACCGATCTTCAAACCTTAATGACGGAGCGAAGCTGGGTCATTTCGTGGTATGAAAAGCCATATTTAGGCAAAAACACCCCTCAAAATTCTGGAGATATAAAAAATGAAGACGAACCTACAACTTAAAAAAGTGATGATTGCGCTATCGGCGATATGGCTAACGGCTTGTGGCGGCAGCGCACCCCAAGCCCCAACCCAAGCACCACTTGGGCAATTGCCAACCACTGCCCCAACCACGTTGCCCATTAACCCAACCGCTGTAACTGTAGCTACAAAACCTGCCGCAGCAACGGCAGCGCCCGCGTTGCCGGTTGGCGACCCGCTTGATATCATTCGCAAAGCGCAAATTGCCAGCACCCAGCGGGCCTATCGCAGCGAGGTGGTGAGCGAATCGAAGGACGGCAAAACCATCATCAAAGGCACATTTGTGCCGCCCGGCAATTTGCATGTAATGACAGATAGCAATGGCGCACAATTTGAAATGTTTATTGTGGGTGATAAATTGTGGACAAAAAGAGACGGTAAAGTAACAGAAAGCCCCAATGCAAAGATCACGATTGCCAAAACGCTCGAACAATATGCCAAAGACCCAGATTCGTTGGGTATAAAGATTAGCGATGCCAAGTTTATTGGCCCAGATGTTGTTAATGGCGCAGCTACATGGGTTTATTCATTAACCAGCACAATGGCCGAAGCCAATTTTAAGAGCAGTGGCAAAATTTGGATTGGTGTGGCAAATGGGCTGGTGCTAAAGCAAGAAAGCGAAGGCGAATTTGGCGGCATTAAAAGCAAAACCACCCAAACCGTGACCTATGACCCAAATTTGAAGGTCGAAGCGCCAGCAAAATAAGACACATTCGATTTTAGCGAAAAACTGAATGTTTGAAGGTCGGGCGTTTAAACGGTTAGGCTACTTAACCAGTTCGGCAATTTGCCGAAAAGTGTAAGAGCCAAGATGATAGCGGAAGCGTCATTTCTCGCTTCGCTCGAAATGACAGGTGTTAGGAAAAAATGCCAATTTTACGCTTTTGCTATCACCAAACTCCTTACAAAACTTCGCATAAATCCTAAAAAAGATAAAAAGCAGAGGCAAATAAAATGAAAACAAAAATCAATAGTCGCATCGGGTTAGCAACACTGGTTGCAATTGGGTTGATGGGGTGCAGCACGATCAAAGACGCGGCTGTAAACAAAGTGACCTCGGCGGTAGGGTTGGGCAGCGACACCAAAAATGTAAGCACCATGTGGCCCGATGTGCCGGTTATCGATGGTGCAATCAAAGGTGATTTTGAGATGCCGCTGACGGCACGCCTCATTCTAAAAGCCATCAGCAGCGGTGTGGCAGACTCGATCACCTATAGCACAGTCAAAACCCCACCAGAAGTTGAGGCGTTTTATACCTTGGCCCGTATGAAAAGCACTGGCTGGAAAGAAGGTGGCTGTGCGCAAGAAGCGACGAAAATTGCCAGCAAAGATGAACCCGCCGCCGCGATGGTGGGCAACATGTTGGGCGATATCAATTTGTGCGGGTTTACTAAAGTCAGCGGCGCAAGAGAAGAAGTATTGATACTCATGATTATTCCGCCAGAGAGCGCCGACAAACAAAAAACCAGCAAATTATTTTTTATACGTGGCTATACCGATGCAAAAGGGGTTGGCAAATAGCACCGCAAATTATTGATGCCCAAATAAAACATATCGTAATACAGACACAGGCTTAACGTCGCCTATTAACACTTGCTCAAACCGCCGAAGCATGTCAAAATAATGTTGATACCCGTGCGCTTTAGCCAAATTGAGTAATGGCGATACCTCAATTACACTAACAGCATCATTAAAAAACTGGCATAAAGCATTAACAATGCCTGTTTCAAGCCGAATTTCAAGGCTAGCATTGGCTGGCAAATAACGCTCGGTCAATAGCTGTTGGGCCTGGGCACTTTGATTCAGTGCCAAATGGGTCAATACCTGATGCAAATAAATATCTTGCGCCAATGTCACATCATTTTGAACCACGTTAAACTGCAAAGCGGCTTGCTCAACTGCGCGTAATGCCTCATTAGCGTCATCTTTTGCCAAAGCCACATCACAGGCCAACAAATAAGTAAACCCCAACAACCGTATATCTTTTAACGCCTGTGCTTTTTCAATCAACTGAACAAGTTGCTCATTCGCTTCGCTGATACGGCCTAACATAAGCAATGCCTTAGCCCGTTGGTTTTGCGAACCAATGACACCAGCTATATCACCCAACGTATTTTTAAGTGCTTCTGAGGTTTGTGCCACACGCACACACTCGGCATAATCGGCTTGAATATAGTATAAAATTGCTTGCAGATGCACAAATCGTGCCGTGCCATAGCTATCGCCTATACTTTGCAAGCCCGCTATAGCATGTTGACTGGCCGCCAAAGCCCCAGCAATATCGCCTTGCTCATACAGCAAATTGGCAATATTACCCTCGCTACGATATTGAATTTGGGCCAAACCCGAATCGGCAGCATAGCGCTGGGCTTGTTTCCAATGTTCTAGCGCCACTTCTATATGTTTTTGCATGGCGTGAATGGCCCCCAAGACATTATGGGCACGGGCGCGAATGCTCATGGCAAGCACTGGTGCAAACAAAATCATTTTATCGGCCAATTGCAGCGCCTCAAGGTTACTATGCTCGGCCTGTTCTAATTGACCTAATGACATAAACGCATTGGCCTGTGCAATACGCAATTGTGCGATCAACAAAATGTGTTTAGAGTCGATATTGTGCAGAATAGATTGTGCCAGTGCTAACGCCTTGGTTGGTTGGCCCCGTTGGGCCAAGCACACACATAATTTATGGGCCAATTTGGCGTGTACGGCCCCATCGGCTAAAGCTAAAGCTGTTTCAAAATTGTGTTGCGACTCATCGGCCCGAACCGTATGTAAAAGCAAATCGCCACGCACCTCATATAACCGACACCGCATGGCATCTGTTTCAGCCCCGCTGGGCAGCGTCCGCTCAATATGCACCAATATTTTGTCAATCACATCGGCGGCATCTTGCCAGCGCCCCTGATTAAACAAAGCCACCCCACGATCATATAAAACATCAATCGCATCGTTTAATGCGCTAGCGCTCAAATAATGTTGAGCAGCAGCAATCACATCACCTTCGGCATTAAGTGCCCAACGCGCCGCCGCCAAATGGGCATCTCGCTCACGTTTGCTCATTTTGCCTATCATTGGGGCGGCTGATAACGATTTGACATTAACAGGGGGATTGGGCTGGCTGCTAACCTGCTTGTCGCTCAACGATTCATCACGTGCCAACGCCGCTAGTTCGAGCAACCGAGCTGTATCATTGGGTGAATTTTTTACATCGAGTGCTGGCACAAACAAAGCCACAAGGGTGCTAAGGTCGGGGGGTTTGTGGCCTTGCTCAAAGCGACAAATTTGCCCTTCACTATAGCCTGTTTCAATGCCTAAATCACGTTGGGTAATGCGTGCCCGCTTGCGCAACATGCGCAAATATGAGCCAAAGTTATCTTCGGGTATCGCTTTTGCCATGTTAATATTGTAATGGTTGCTTTTTTAAGAAATATTGCAATTGACAGCACGTTACTCCCCCCTTTCCCAAAAAGAGGTGGTGGTCATCTTGGCGTAAACTTAATGCTATGAACGAACTTATCCATCTCATTAAACAACTGGTCAATATTGACTCAATCAACCCAGATTTAATCGCCAATGCCGCAGGTGAAGCAGCAATAGGCGAATTTGTGGCAAATTGGGGTCGTGAAGCTGGGTTAGAGGTCATGATCCAAATGGCTGCACCCAAACGCCCCAATATCATCCTCATTGCACGGGGCAGCGGCGGGGGTAAATCGTTGATGTTGAATGGACATATGGACACAGTGGGGGTGGCAGGCATGAATAACCCGCATACACCGCGTGTCGAAGGCAATAGACTTTATGGGCGCGGTGCATATGACATGAAGGCTGGCCTTGCGGCCTGCCTTATGGCTGCAAAACGGGCAAAAGCGCTCAATTTGCGCGGCGATGTCATCGTAACAGCCGTAGCCGATGAAGAAGTAGCCAGCATTGGCACCCAAGCCATTTGCCGTGAGTTAGCCCGCTGGCAACCCGATGCTGTCATTGTGACCGAGCCAACCGAAATGGAGATTGCAGTCGCGCATAAAGGGTTTGTTTGGTTCGATATCGAGACCTTTGGCGTGGCCGCCCACGGCTCACGCCCGCATTTAGGCGTAGATGCCATCGCAAAAATGGGCAAAGTGCTGACCGAATTAACACAACTCGACCTCGATTTACGCGCCAATCCCACGCACCCACATCTGGGCAGTGGCTCCATTCACGCCTCATTAATTCAGGGCGGGCAAGAATTATCATCTTACCCAGCCTACTGCAAACTACAAGTCGAACGCCGCACCATTCCTGGCGAAACCCCCGATTTGGTCGAAGCCCAACTGCAAGCTATCCTCGACCGTTGTGCCTCTGCCGATTCAACATTCAAGGCCAAACTTACGCGAGGGTTAGTACGCGAGGCATTTGAAGTGCCCGAAAATGCGCCTATTGTGCAATTATGTGCCCAACACCTCAGCCGCATTATCGGCACAACTGCCAAAATGAGCGGGGTATCATTTTGGGCCGATTCAGCGTTTTTTGCCAGCGCAGGTGTGCCCACCTTATTGCTGGGGCCACATGGCTTTGGGGCACATGGCGTGGTTGAATGGGTCGATTTAGACACCGTGAGCCAATGTGTCGAGATTTATGTTGCAGTCGCGCAAACTTTTTGCACCTAAAATATATCATCCCGCATAGACTATCCCCTTGCAACGACAGGCTATCACGTTTGCAAAATATGGTGCAATCATGAGAGATGACCCGAATATCTCCCC
>CAZLOF010000041.1:0-14331 GCA_964560745.1 uncultured Thermoflexus sp. | reverse complement strand
CCCTGATGAATATTGGGCAATCTGGCTACGCCGCGGGTGAGAATGGCGAGACGAATGGGTCAGCAAAGCCCGGCGGCGCCGATGATGCTGTGATTGAGGGCGAGACACGCTCGGTTTAGTCACCTGTAGGGTTAGTGACAAGTTAATTAATTTTGTTTCACCCAAAGGCACAAATTCCTTTTATCTTTGTGCCTTTGGGTGAAATTTTTTTTACGGATTTCAAGGCTATAATTTCAACTAAAATATAAAACTGACAGATTAATTATGAGATGTGATGGTAAAAACCAGCAAATAACAGGAGGTGTAATATGGTGACTACAATTGATGCAATATTTGATGGACGGGTTTTACGCCAATTAAACCATTTAAATTGCCTGCAAATACACGGGTGCAAATAGCCGTAACCACTGAAGATACTTTAGCTACCTCATTTCTGGATATTGCCGAAGCACTTGCATTAGAAGGACCCCTTGACTGGTCTAGCCAATTAGATGACTATTTGTATGGAGGCAAGCAGATTAATGGATAGTGAAGTATTTTTGGATACTGCTTATGCCATAGCCCGTGCAAATGGAAAGCTCAATTTCATCATAAAGCCATCTACCTTGCGCAGCAATTACGCAGCCAAAATACTAAATTAATAACAACCCGTGCGGTATTATTAGAAATCGGAAATGCACTATCAGGTTATCGTTTTCGAGCCGCAGCAGTAAAACAGCCATCTAACCCTTACGCGCCCCCAACACCACAGCCAACACCCGCTCCAAATCGACCTGTGACAAATTTGAGCCAGAGGGCAAACATAGCCCATATCAAAATAAATTTCGCGGCTATAATTTTAATAAAGGTAGACACATGCAAATCACGATTAGTGTTTCCGACGATTTAGGGCACAGGCTTCAGCGGGTGCAAGATCGATTGCCACAGTTAATGGCTTGGGCGTTAGATGTTTTTACAGCAGAACAATTAACATCTGATTCGAGTGACGAAGCAGAAGTGATTAGTGTGTTAACAAGCCACGCCAACCCACAAAAAATATTAATGTTGCGCCCTTCACCCAAATTTCAGGCACGCATTAATGAATTGAGCAATCAACTAAAACAAGGGACACTATCTTTAGAAGATGAGCGTGAACTGGCGCGATATCGTCAACTCGAACACCTTGTGCGTCTCGCTAAAATTCACGCCGCTGAAAAATTAAGTAAGACGCTATGAAAAAAGCGCGAATTCCGCTTTCGCTGCGACGCGGTGTCAGTGCACGGGCTGGCGAACAATGCGAATATTGTCTATATCCACAAGCCTTTTCTTTTGCAACCTTTGAAATGGAGCATATTATTGCTGAAAAACATCGCGGCCAGACTGTATCAGAGAATCTGGCGTTAGCTTGTCAAGAATGCAATGGCTATAAAGGAACCGATTTAGGCTCAATTGATGCCTTAACCAACCAATTCTCTTTCTTCTATAATCCACGCAAACAAGTTTGGAATGAACATTTTCAAATGGAAGCAGGCGTGATCATCCCACTTACTGCCGAAGGACGAGTAACTGTGCATATTTTGCAATTCAATCAAGCTCATCGTGTCGAAGAGCGAAGACGTTTAAGCAAGATATTTGACCTGCTTAAAACCCTTGATTAGCAAAAATGGTTTTAAAATTTGCTAATCACAGCCATCTAACCCTTACGCGCCCCCAACACCACAGCCACCACCCGCTCCAAATCGGTCTGCGACAAATTTGAGCCAGAGGGCAAACATAGCCCGCGCTCAAACAAATGTTGGGCCACATCGCCGCCCACCGACTCATATTTGGCAAAAATGGGTTGCAAATGCATCGGCTTCCACAATGGGCGTGACTCGATGTTTTCGGCCTCTAATGCCAAGCGAATGACCTCGCGGTCGGCCCCAAACTGGGCTGGGTCGATGGTGATGCAAGTCAGCCAACGGTTGCCCTTGCCCCAAGGTGCTTCGGGCATAAAACCAATCCCCGGCAAATGACCAAGACGCTCTTCATAATAATCAAAATTTTGGCGGCGTTTTTGCACACGGTCGGCCAACACTTGCAATTGCGCCCGCCCCACCCCAGCCAACAAATTGCTCATGCGATAGTTATAGCCGATTTCAGTATGTTGATAATGTGGCGCAGGTTCACGGGCTTGGGTCGATAATTTACGAGCGTGCGCAATTAACGCGCCGTCTTCGTCATCCTCATTCGTCACCAACATACCCCCGCCCGATGTGGTGATGACCTTGTTGCCATTAAACGAAAAAATGCCAAAACGCCCCAATGTGCCGGCCCAATGCTCTTTATAAGTCGCGCCCAAGGCCTCGGCGGCATCTTCAATCACCGGCACGCCATAGCGGTTGCAAACGGCAAGAATGGGAAACATATCGGCAGATTGCCCATATAAATGCACCACCACCACCGCTTTGGGCAAACGGTTACGCGCTGCCCGTGCAACCAAAGCCTGCTCAAGCAAGACTGGGTCCATATTCCACGAGGTCGTTTCACTATCGATAAAGGTCGGATAACCACCCAAATAAATAATGGGGTTAACGCTGGCGGCAAAGGTGAAATCAGACACCAACACCTCATCACCCGGCCCCACCCCGGCCAATTGCAACGCCAAATGAATAGCTGCTGTGCCAGAGCTAACCGCCAACGCATGGGCACAGCCCACCTTTTGGCAAAATTCGTGTTCAAAACCGTCAACATTTGGCCCCATTGGTGAAATCCAATTGGTGTCGAATGCCGATTGGATATAACCTTGTTCAAGGCCAGACATATGGGGCGGGGAAAGGTAAATTCGGGGATACATGAGTAAGAGTTGAAGGTTAAGAGTTGGGAGTTGAGAGTTCAAAAAACTCTTAACCCTCAACTCCCAACTCTCAACTTTTTATTAATTTGTCTGATGGTAACACTGTCTCTGACCAATAACGCAAGATGGTGACGGGCTGCACCTGCGGTTGCAGCAGCGGCTCGCCATGTACTAAATACCGTAACGCCATCTCAACCTCATTAAACCCGGCCAAGGCCCGTAATGGCGTAGTGCCAGAAAATCGCGCATTAATCTCAAAAATTTTGGGCACGCCTTGGTCTAAACGAAATTGAAAATTGATCGGGCCATCGGGTTGCAGGCTACGCGCCACTTGGCACACAAATTGATTCAACGCAATATCTTCAACGACAAAAGCGCGGTAAGTGTTCCCATCACGCAAGTGCCGCCGCATCACAATCGACAAACACACCTCGCCAAAGCACAGCGCACCCGCCGTATATTCCGATTCATCATTGCCAAGGTGTTGTTGAATAACGGGCTGCTGGGTTTGGGCAATAGCCTGCGCCAATTGGTCGGGCGTGCGCACCAATTGCACCCCCACCGAGCGCGCGCCGACACGGGGTTTGACAATGAGCGGAAAGTCGCAGCGTTGCACCAGCGCGGCCTCGTCACCCGGCAAACATGAATCGGGGAATGGAAAGCCATGTTGTTGCAAATACTGGGCGGTCTTCCATTTGTCATCGGCAATTTCGATCACTTCGGGACGGCTGACCAAAATGCGTGTGCCAAATTCTTGCTCAAGCGCCTGACGGTGTTGGGCAAAAATAAGCAATTCGACATCTGTGCCAATCAGCACCACATCGGGGCGGCTGGCGGCGATGATTTTTCGCATCACGTCCATATAATCGGGGCGTGTTGCCATTGGCACCAAATGGGCTTCATCGGCCCAATATAACCCCACCGATAACGGGCTGGGGTCAACGGCAATAATATAGGGCTTGAGTGACGAATGGTTGAGTGAGCGCATAATGCCTTGCCCAAGCAATGCCCCCGCACCAGTAACGAGTATTTTCATGCTGATCAAAAAATTACGAATTACAAACGAAACAATGAAACTCTCAAAACGATACTTTATTCGTTCCCATTCGTAATTCGTAATTTGTAATTTGTAATTGTCTTAGGGTGTCACGACAACGCGCCACATGGTCAAGCTCATGCACATCTGAACCGATTGAGACGATGGGGTTAATTTCATCACACAAACGCAAAAAAGCCAGAAAATCATATAAATATGAGCTGCTAATTTCGATGGCGACATTCTGAACACGGGTCGCCAACATCATTTCACGAAACAAATCATCGGGAAATTTGCCAAAACGTTTTTGATACATACCACCCGGATGCGCCAACACATCGATGGGTGCATATTTCAGCAAGCCCAGCGCCAATTCACATTCAATTTCGGCAAAGCTGCGCACTTGTTGGGGGTCGTTTTTAACATAATCGGCAAATTGTCCGTATTTTTTAGGAAAAGTATGCCCACTACCCAACACGATTTCACATTGGGCGCGCACCTCATCACTCACATCTAACCCGCCATTGGTGTTAAGTGCCTTGGCTTCGCAACCAACATATACCGTTAAATCAGGAAAATGGGCGGCCTCGGCCCGCACATCACGCGCAAAATCGGCAAACCAATCGGTGCTGCGGCGCACATGCTCGGTAAAGGCGATGGCCCGCAATTGGCGCTCATGCGCCCGTTGCAACACCTCACGAATACTGGCATGCCCATCGGTTTGGGTGGTGTGAGTTTGATACTCGACATTAATATCGTCCTCGGTCAAGTCGTGGAAATGTTTAAATGGAATGTGTTGTGACATGTAAAGTAGAAAGTAACAAGTGCTAAGTGCTAAGTGCCGCACTTGTTACTTAGCACTTAGCACTTAGCACTTGCTACTTCTTGATTAACCCATAAATTCTTGCGATGAAACGAAGCCTTCTTGGCTGATGCCCTCGCGGCGAAAAACCTTGAGCAAGGTTAGGACGATGATCTTAAGATCGAGCCAAACCGACCAATGGTCAACATACCAAACATCAAGTTTAAATTTTTCTTCCCACGAAATGGCGTTGCGGCCATTAATTTGCGCCCAACCCGTGATGCCGGGCGGGGCATCGTGGCGGCGCATTTGTTCGGGTGAATAACGCGGCAAATAACGCATGAGCAAGGGGCGCGGCCCGACCAAGCTCATTTCGCCGCGTAAAACATTGAGCAATTCGGGCAATTCATCTAAACTGGCGCTACGCAAAAAGCTGCCAAAGCGCGTAATACGCTCTGGGTCGGGCAATAAATTGCCTTGTGCGTCACGCGCATCGGTCATGGTGCGAAATTTGATGATGTGAAATGGCTTGCCATATAACCCCGGACGTTGTTGGCGAAACAGCACGGGCGTGCCCAATTTTTGCCGCACCAATAGCCATGTGATCAAAATCACAGGACTCAAGACGATAAGGGCTGGAATGGTCACGACAAGGTCGAAGATACGTTTGGTAATGCGTTGAGTTGAATTCACGGGTGTGTAAAGAAAGTATTTTACCAATAGGCTATAAGCACTGCCCCAACTGTTCATCATGACACAATGCTGTTCAAAAGTCAGCAAACTTTCATAAAAAGAAGACGCGATAGGCTACCCCAAAATGAACAACCGGCTAAAAGTAGGCTAAAAGTAGCATGACTTTAGCTTGCCTACGAATCATAATGAATAGTAACCTTGTAACTATCATTGACACAAAAGCAATCAATAGCGTCTTACTTCAAATGATTCGCCCTTAACAATAACACCTTATGGACTCACAACATCAAGCAAAAACTTGCACCTGTACCACATCCACCAGAAACCTGGTCTTATTAACCGCAAGGCTCGGTGAAAGTTTTCCGGAATTGCTTCAATTTGCCAAATATGCCAATTGGACATATTACCCAGAACTAGATGCACTTGAAATCCAAATTGGGGGCGAACCTCCTATGTCATCGTTATCAGATCTAGTGAACTTTTTACGTGGTCTGCTTGACGAGTCGCGTTTAAATTCGCTACGTGCAGTTTGGACAACCCCCCAGAAACCGTTAATCGAACAACTTGTAACACTTATCCATGCTGGGCCACTGGTTGGAATGGCCCAGCATAACACATCCGAGCTACTTGACATTTTATACAAAAAACGTATTGAAACATGGTTTCAACCTATTTTCTCAACTGCTACTCAAAAATTATGGGGTTATGAATGTTTGCTACGAGCAAAAGATCAAAACAACCAGTTTATTTCACCACTACAATTAATTACTTGGGCCAAACAAGAAAACTTGATTTTTATGCTCGACCGCCTGTGTCGTGAAACACATTTATTAAATGCAGGCGCTAAATTATCTAACTTAGCGCATATCAATATTTGCGTAAACTTTTTACCTTCTAGTATTTATCGACCCGAATTTTGTTTGCGAAGCACAGCAGCGGCAGCCCAAAAAGCCGGTTTGCACCCGAGCCAAGTCATTTTCGAAGTTATCGAAACCGAAGCCATCTCAGATAGTATTCATCTTAAAGGAGTCTTCGAACATTATCGCAAAATCGGCTTCAAAGTCGCGTTAGATGATGTTGGCAGTGGTTTTTCATCATTACAACTACTCGCCGATCTTGGCCCAGATTTACTAAAAATAGATGGGAAACTTGTCCGCACGGCTCATGAGTCTGCCCTCAATAAACATATTATTGCAGCATTAGTTGAAATGGGCAAAAAAAGCGGTAAACTGGTATTAGCAGAAGGGATTGAAACGGCTAATGATCATGATTTGATTATGTCTTTTGGGGTTGATCTTGTACAAGGCTATTACTATGGTCGCCCCAGCCCAAATGCGGTCGAATCGGAAACAATGCCAAACAGCTTAATGGCATAAGCCGCAGTTTTATCACGGGCTATCACGCATCCAAAAACCCATTCACCGCCGCCATATAAGCCGCAAATTGCTCGCGGCGAATGGAGTGACCGGCTTTGGGGATGTGCTGCACACGCATGTGTGGCACCAATTGTTTTAGCGAAGCCACATATGCATCGCTAAGAATAGCGCCAAGTGCGGGGTCAGCCGTGAGCAGCAAGGCTGGGCAAGTCACTTTGAGCAACAATGCACCCCAATCGAGGCTTGCGCCACCGCCATTCAGCACATTCATGCTAAAACGCTGTTTTGATTCAGCCCAAGGCATAAACTCAGCTTCGTCCCATGCTGGGTGATTGCGCTTAACCTCAGCCACAATCTCGGCATGTAATTTACGCTTTACGCCAACCATCCAACTGCGCGTCCCAGCACGACGCTTAACCTCATTGTCTCCGGCAACTGGGTCATTCACAAACGGGTGCCAAAATGGCGGTGGGTCTTCGAGCAAAATTTTGCCGGGCAATTCTGGATAAAGCGCCGCCATTGCCAAGGCATTAATAGCACCCATCGAATGACCCAATAGAATGGGTTTGACGAGCCCCAAGCCAATAATGAGGCCAGCATAATCCGCCGCGTATTCGGCGCTGCCATACCCCTCGCTTGGGTCAGACGATTTTCCATGCCCACGCGCATCAAGGGCGATAACATCATAGCGGTCAACCAGCGCCTCGGCCACTAACGGCCAACAGCCGCCATCGTCGCTAAAGCCATGGGCCAAAATAAACGGGGGCTTGTCGCCGCCACTGCGCCGATAATGCATTTGAATACCATTGGTATCGATGGTGTGAAAAGTCCAATTTGTCATCATGTAAATATACCGTTTTGCCGATTGAACGATCTATGTCCCAAAGCTACGCTTTGCGGCATAAATCGTTCAATCGGCCCCTTCATCATTTAAAAATTTGCTCTTTTATAGAACAATCACCCTAATTCCCCATCCCAGCAGCGGGGTCTACGATCAATTCCTCAATGATACCCTTGAGCAACCCGTTGCTAAGGGGCGAATAACCGATATAAACTGGCGTAGAGGCGGTGTTTAATTGAATTTTGCCCGGATAATTGGATGCCGACACAAAGGTGAAGCGATCACCTCGGTAATGCTTCACGTTATAGCCACCCGGCTCTTTGCTATGTAACGAAAAAAGCGTGACAGGGGTCCACGCTGGCAAACCCATCTCTGATTTAAATTCCCAATTGCCATATTTTGACAACAAACTCACGGTTGTGCCAGTGGGTGCAAAATAAGCCGCATCGGCGTGATAAAAAATCGGGTTGCCATAATTGCCGGTTGAGGCCGCAAAACTGCCTTTGGTGCGAATCCAAAAATTGTCATACAGGTCAAGATTATTTTGGGTAAAACGCCCCATGAGCTCGAATGGGCACAAAATGAAGCCTGTGCCATTAAACACGGCTTGCCCATTGGCAATCGTCACCCCCTTGGGGCGACCTGAAATATTGCACACCACTGGATACACGGGGCTATTGGTATTGTCGGCCCCGCTATACAGCCATTTCATACAGCCAATAGGATGCGGTAGCCCATAACCATCATTCACTGTCATGTCAAAATTCATAATAAACACCCAGCGTTTGGTGAATTGGGTCAGGACTGGCATTTTGCAGGCCACCTCGGCCCAATTGCTCGGCAAATTTAATTGCGGAAATGGGGATTCAGCCGCGGCAACAGATTGCACAGGCAGCGCAAATATCGTTGCGACAGCATAAACAACGCTCCACAATGAGACGACGAGGTGTTTAATGATTGACGTTTTCATAATTAATTTCAATAAATTTGATCAATTGCTGGACGCTCCACTGGCGCTCCAACGATCCAGATCACTTCAATCTTACCCGTGTTTATTGCAAAAGTGTTTCATATTTGGGCTAATTTGTTTCATCTGCTCACAAATAATAGCTGTGTTCATGGCTATAATCTCGGTGAATGCCGCGCACAGCCCCACCCAATGACCCCAACAGCCCCAATGATGCCAAACAGCCGCCCAACGCATTTCGTCAACGGCTCGAAGAGGCTCTCGAACATTTTACCGACGCGGCTTGGCTAAGCCAACATTCACCTTTGGCAACGCCTTATTTTCTGGGCGGGGTTTAAAAAAATGATCGTAACCCACATTATGGCAAACTGTTGCAGGGCGTATTGCTCGATGCTGCCAAAGAATTGCCCGCCAAACAAGGCAGTTACGACCCGCAACGTCTGTTGCAAGTGGCGTTTTTTCAGCCCAATCTGCATTTAACCCAACGCGGCTACGCCACTGTTTTAGAGTTATCGTATACCACCTATTACCACTACCGCGCCGAGGCCATCGCTCAACTTGAGGCCATTTTTATTCGTCGTCTGCATCCCTCTTTGCGTCTCGAAATGCCCCACCCCCACCCCATCATTGGGCGCGAGGCCATGATCAACGAATGCGTCGCTGCCCTATGCGAAAACCAACCGGTAGCGATTACTGGCGCAAGCGGCTTGGGCAAATCGACCTTGGGGGCGACGGTGGCGCACGCCTGGGCAACAGCCCAGCCTAGCCCAGCAGTTTTTTGGTTTACGGTGCGTTTGGGTATTAATGACCAAGCCAGCAGCCTCATCTTTTCGTTGGGCTATTTTTTGTTTCAATGGGGTGCGCCTCAGTTGTGGCTACAACTGGTGGCGACGGGGGGCGCGGTTGCGCCAGAGTTAGCACTTGGCCTCATTCGCCAAAGTGTGGCAACGCTGCCCCAACCCATTTTGCTATGTTTCGACGAAGTTGATCTATTGCGCCCACACGATGCCGAGCCGCTGCAACGGGCACAACTGCGCCAATTGATCGAGGCTTTGGTCAGCCGCAGCCACGCCATTACACCGGCCTTGCTAATGGGGCAACAACTGCTCATCGAGCCACAACGCCACATTACCTTGACCGGCCTAAACCCACCCGAAGTAGCCCAGCTTTTGCAACACGCCAAAGTCAGGCTCGACGCAAACGCGCTGGCGCAGGTTTACCAATTCACCCAAGGCAACCCGCTGTTAATCAAATTATTGATAGCGCTACACCAATTGGGCGCGCCAATTGCCCAAACACTGCAACAACTGCGGCTCAATTGCTCGCTCAATGTGCTGCTCGACCGCATTCAACACCGCCTCAACCCTCATGGCGTGACCTGCTTTGGGCTTTGTCGGTATTTAGCCAACCTGCCCCCACAAATGCTGTGCAAACGCTGTTTGTGGGGGCCGATGAGGCGCTGCATGGCTTAATTGGGCGTGATCTGGCCCAAGCCGATGACGGCGGCGGGGTGAGTTTGCAACCGGCCTTGCGCGAAGCCGTATATGCCAGCTTGAGCGCAGACATGCAAGTCAGTTTGCATTTGGCGGCGGCCAATTTGCGGGCGGCACATGGCGAATTTACGACTGCCGCCTACCATTATTGTCAGGCCAATCGCCCAGACGCGGCAGTGCAATTGTGGTTTGCCCAGCGCCAACACGAAACCCAGCACGGACAAGCCGGGGCGGCGCTGGCGCTATTTCGCCAAATTTCGCGCGATCAGTTGCCCAATGAAGACGACCGCAAAGCATTGGCATTGTTACGCGCCGAATTGCAGCAAGCCAGCAGCAATATCCCTCATGCGCTTGAAGATTTGCAAGCCGTGACTTGGCAGAGCGATGACGCATTGGCCCCCAGCGCCTATAAACTGATCGCCAATTTACAAAGCGAGCATGGGCAACTCGATGCCGCGCTCGAAAGCTATCGGCGTGGGCTAAAAATGACCCATGACTTGCTTGAGCGTCAAGCCGTGCAATTTCATGTCGAACAAGGGCGGTTTTATTATCGCCGCCAACGCAACCCAGCGCTGGCATGGCGCGAGGCGCAATTGGCGCGTTACGAAGTTGATCATTTTCTGGGCGATGCCGAAGATGATCGTGGCAATTATGCCGAGGCGCAAGCGCATTTGCACACCGCCCTGAGTGTGGCCCAAAGTCTAGATTACACCTTTGGCCAAGCCAGATCACATGCCAGTTTGGGCACGTTGTTGTTTCGGCTAAACCAGATTACACAGGCGCAATATCATTTCGAACAGGCCATTGCCCTTTATACCCAATTGGGCGATGAGGTGCGAGTGCAACAAACCCGCAGTAATGTGGCGGCCATGCTCATTCAGGCCGGGCGCTATGCCGAGGCACTTGCCCCTGCCAGCCAAGCCTTGGCGTTTTTTGAGCAAGCCAAGCAGCCCTATTGGGTGGCGCTCAACGCCAGCAATTTGGCCGAGGCGCATTATTATTTGCAACACTGGGCCGAGGCCGAGCAATTTGCATGGCGTTCGCTGCGCGAAGAAGAAGATCAATTTCGCCCCTATGCGCTATGGGTGATGGGCAATGTTTACCGCGCCCAGGGCCAGCTCGCCGCCGCCCATAATGCCCTGCGTGATGCCATTCAGTTCGCCCAAAGCAATGCCGACCGTTGGGCCGAGGCCCCGGCTTGGCGTAGTTTGGGCGAAGTACTACGGGCGCAAGCCCAACCCATCGAGGCCCAGTCGGCGTTTGCGGCGGCTATCGCGCTATATCAGGCATTGGGGTTGGTGGATGAAGTGGCAAGAACGCAGGAGATGTAGCTACTCACGCTAAAATAGCAAGTGATGATTTTTTTAATACGCCAAAAAGCAACTGAAAACGAAATCGTTCAAATGCTTGAAAGTTTACGGTTATTTATTAAATTAGCCGTTGATGTTCAAAAAGGTATTCTTGCGGGTGGCGGCAGTATGCATGCAGATTGCGAATCGGTGTTATTGCAAGCGGGCTGTTTATAAGACAATATATGGGGAGCAGATTGGAACCCATTTACCCAAGCAGTAAGCTATGAGTCACTCATTAATATTCGCCCACGTTTAGGAAATAGGAGTATCGAAGTGCAAGACCCCAATTTGCGCTCAAAAATTGAGCAGATTACAGTATTTCTATTAGGAGGAATTTACGTTGAAAAACGCCGCCGCAATTCGTAAACGCTATCTTAGTGACCCATTACCTGTCCGATTAGGGGGGGTGGCAGCAAACTTGGCTCGTATCAGCTCATTCTCTAAGCATCCAGCCAATCGTCAAGTTGTCCATTCTATGCTGACCGAAAGCAAATATTTTATTGAATGGACGGCAGCAGAAGCCGAGATCAGCGTTGCGGCTGAGTTAGTTGAACTACAAGTGCAAATGGCCTGCTGGCAATGGGATTGGCGCAAAATTTGGGCCGACCCATTACAGCGTAATGAGGTCGCCCGTAAAGCACGGATTTGGTCAGATCGTGTATTAGAAATATCAGGGTTGAATGAAACTTAATAGGCTTCTGTCTCATTTAGACACCGAATCCTCCACATCTCCATGCCCCCCTCCTACCACCACTTCACCCAACAATTAAACCAACTGCCCTTGTTCAAAGGTCTTGCGCCCCAAACGCTGGCCGAGCTGGCACAGGGCGCAGTGTGGCAAGAATATGTGGCAGGAGCCATGATTTTTTTGGAGGGTGAGGACTCGGCTGGCCTGCATTATGTGGCAAGTGGTTGGCTCAAAGTGGTCAAATCGTCATTAGAAGGGCGCGAGCAAGTATTGCGCTATATCGGCCCGGGTGACACCTTTAACGAAGTGGGCGCCTTTACCCATCGCCCCAACCCCGCCACCGCGATTGCGCTAGAGCCAACCGCTATTTGGATGCTGCCTCGTGCTGGGGTCATGCGGTTAGTGCGTCAACAACCCGATGTGGCGCAACGCATCATCGAAAATATGGCCGATAGCATGGTTTACCTTGTTAATCTGGTGGCCGATATCTCATTGCGGCCTGTCATTGGGCGTTTGGCCCGTTTGTTGCTTGATGAAGCCAAGGGTGACAAGGTTTTATTGCGCCCACTTTGGCAAACCCAAACCGAGTTGGCTGCCCGCTTAGGCACAGTGCCCGATGTGTTACAACGTGCCATGCGCACCCTCGAAAATGATGGTCTTATTCAAACCCAACGGCGTGAAATTCGCATCCTCAACCCTGCTGGGTTAGAGGCATTGGCGGCATAAAACACCTTGTTGGGTGTCGCGCTCAGTAAAAGATAGCTATCCGACTTAAGTCGGCGACAGAGAAAGAAATAAGCCTTATGCTTTAACCGATATAGCAATGTTAGCGCAAATTTCTAAAAGATGAAGGGCCGCTTTCACGATCCATCTCCCGCAGTGTAGCTGCGGGAGATGGATCGTGAAAGCGGCAAAACTTTTCATCAAATCAGAATCTGCTCGATACCTTGCCGATCGGAGAAATACCATGCCTATTCCTTATCTCATTACCACTTTACTTTATATTGTTGTTGCGCTCTTAAGCGCAGTCGATGCCTCGCTGATCAGCCTAAATTTTTTAAACGTGTTTGTGGCATTACGCTGGATGCGTGTGCATTTTGTCACACTTGGGGTGCTGTCTCAGATGTTATTTGGGGTATTACCCAATTTAGTGGCATCGGTCTCAAATAAACCGCGCCCGGCAATGCGCTGGGATATTTGGCTGTTAGTCAATGCCGGGCTAGTTACGCTGGTGGCTGGGTTTGCAGGCATGACCCAAATCATGATCTTCACTGGCGGTACGCTTATTTTTATCGCGGCAAGTTTGTTATTGCTGCAATTATGGGGGGTACGCGGGGGCGATGCGCCCATTAGCCTAAAGTTTTATCTGACCGGTGTTGCCTATTTGCTGGTGGGTATCCTCCTCGGCACAGGTTTATTTTTAAATTGGAGCAGCGCTTTATATGTGCAAACCCCGCTCGAAGCGCATATCCATGCCAATGCATGGGGCTTTATGTCACTTACATTCGCGGGCTTGCTGGTCGATATCGTGCCACTCATTACGGGTCGGCAACTCGGCTCCCCCCAAAACATCACCCGCATTTATTGGGGCATGACCTTGGGAGCATTTGGGCTGGTGCTTGGGCCTTGGTTGGGTGGCAGCATCCCCCCCACCGTCATTGGCTTAATATTACACATTTCAGCCACCGTTTGGCTCTTAATTCAAACCATTAGGGCATTTAAACGCAGCGGCAAGCTAAAAAGCCCCGGCGCATCTCATTTAATCGGCTCGTATCTTTGGATCTTAGCGCCCATCATGATGGCCCCCTTTATTATGCTTGGCATATTGCAGGGTGGGCCAATTGAGTCTACCGCGCCACAAGCCCTCATTTATGGCTGGGCGCTGCAATTTGGCATCGCGCTTATCCCCTATCTGGCGCGCAAATTCTTCATCGGGCAAGCCAACCCGCCGCTAGGTGGCAATTGGTTTAGCGTCGCCGCCATGACGCTGGGCAGCGTGTTGGTCTGGCTGAGTATTTTCATCACCCCATATCATGGTCTTTTATATGGGGCTGGGTTTGCGCTCTATGCGCTGGCACTCATTCCCCCTTTACAAGACCTTTTGCAAACCACAGCGCATGGTTTGCAAAAGATTGATTTGGCAATGAAGGGTTAATAGAGAAACAAAATAAACATCGCACATTTAGGGTAAAGGCGAATCGCAGCGAATCGCAGATACCGCAGCCATTAGAAATGGCGCGCTGGGCATACGAAGCCTGCCTTCGCAGG
>CAZLOF010000040.1:0-14400 GCA_964560745.1 uncultured Thermoflexus sp. | reverse complement strand
AATTACACCTCTGAACCACGCCGAGGCGAAGAGAAAGTTGCCGCGCCTTTCTTTCAGATGATGAATTATGAAACGATCGAAAGCCCATACAAATGGGAAGGTGAAGCCGATTTGAAATATATCGGCGACAACAACTATATTGGCGGCTATGGCATTCGGTCTGCCCTTGAAACGTATCAATGGATGAGCGATACCTTTGATATGAATATCATCCCAGTGCGGATGACCGAAGAACGCTTGTATCATTTAGACTGCTCGGTATTCCCGCTCAACAATAAAAAAACCTTGGTCTGCACCCAGTTATATACCGCAGCCGAACGCGCCGAGATTGAAAAATATACTGAAATCGTCGATGTCGAATTTGACGATGCCTATCTTGGCATGACCAATGCCGTGCGCCTTGGGCAACTCATTCTGTGCGCTTCAGACATCAGCAGCTTAAAAGTAAGCGATGAATTTTATGCGGGTGAGAAACATAAAATTACCAGTTTAGAAAAAATATGCGCCAATGAAGGCATGGAACCAGTCATTTTTAACATGTCTGAATATATGAAATCGGGGGCAATGTTATCGTGTTGTGTAATGCATTTAAATTATGTTGATTACACAAAATCATTAATTTAATATGGCAAAATATTTAGAAGACTGGATTGCGACCGATGTGGCGCAAGCGCAAGAATTATCTGTAGGCGAGTTATCGAGCCAATTTTTCTTTCGTGATCCAACCCGTGCAAATTATATTGACCACGAACATTTTTACTCGCCAGCCGATGGCACTATTTTGTATCAAAAAGTCATTGATGATCCAACTGCGCCCATTGTCGAAATTAAAGGGGTGAATTACACCTTGCAAGACGCGATGGGTGATGCTGACTATACCCAGCCCTCATTGGTAATTGGCATCTTCATGTCATTTTATGATATTCATATCAACCGTATCCCCTACGGAGGCTATTTATCATACAAATATATTGATGCGATTGAATCAACCAATAAGCCGATGTTGGCAACCGAGAAAGATATTTTTAATGGCGCAATCAACCCCAATAATTTATCGTATCTCAAATTTAACGAACGGGCCAGAAACAAAATTTACGCACCAGCGTTGGATTACACCTATTACATGATTCAGATTGCAGATGAAGATGTTAAGGTCATTTCACATTTTGCAAAATATCAAAATAGTTTTTTCGATCAAAATAAACGCTTCTCGTTTATTCGCTGGGGGTCACAAGTCGATTTGATTTTGCCGCTGGATGCAAGATATGACTTCGCATTGTTGCTCGAAAACACGATGCATGTAGAAGCAGGCTTGGACAAATTAGTCAAAATTAATCGCAAATAAAACGTTGGTTTACATTCGCGTCGATTTCATGATACCTCCTCCTGCCTATGGCAGGAGGAGGTATCATGAAATCGGCATGATCAAGATAAATAATTCATCATATTTTTAACAATGGATATCGATATTTACACCTCGCGCTTACATCTTCGGCGGTTTCGACCAGACGATATCACCAATTTCATGCAGTATCGCAATGACCCAATCGTGGCACAATATCAAAGCTGGGAGCCAATGGATGAAGTGGAATCACAGGCGTTTATCGAGGCGGCATGCCTTACGCCAATGACAGAACCAAACGGCCAAATTGCCATTGCATTGCGTGATACCGATGAATTAATCGGCGATTGTTATTTGCAAAATTGGGATCCAGAACAAGCCGAAGTTGGGATTACATTGATGCGGCAATACCATCGGGGAGGCTATGGGTTGGAAACGATCACTGCGTTATTAAATTATGGGTTTAATACGCTCAATTTTCACCGTATCTATGCCTATGTGGCTTGTGCAAATGTTGGGGCAGTAGCACATTTAGAAAAATTGGGATTCCGTCGTGAAGGGTGTGGCAAATTGGCATTTGGCTATGGTGGCGTATGGCAAGACGACTATCAATATGCAATGCTAAAAAGTGAATATAAAGAGAAATATCTATCGCACTAACAACCACCAGAATGTATTTGTAATAATGTCCATAAACAACGATGAATATAGATATTTATAGCACTCGTTTACACTTTAGACGCTTTCGAACCAACGATATTACCAATTTTATACAATATCGCAATGACCCAAACGTCATACGATATCAAAGTTGGGAACCAATCACAACAGCAGAAGCACAAGCGTTTATCGACGAAGCCATAGCGACCCCCATGATTAGCCCGACCGGCCAAATCGCCATTGCCTTGCGTGATACTGATGAATTAATTGGCGAATGTTATATCCACACAAACTACCCCGAACAAGCTGAACTAAGCCTCGGTCTAATGCAACAGTATCATAGAAGTGGCTTTGGCAAAGAGACACTGCTGGCTTTATTAGATTTTGCATATAACACCTTACATCTACACCGAACCTATGGCTACGTGGCCTGTGAAAATTTAGGCCAAATTGCCCTCCTTGAAAAAACAGGACACCGCTACGAAGGGTGCACCAAATTATCGTTTTGTTATAAGGGTGTGTGGCGTGATGATTATCAATATGCCATGCTGCGCAGCGAATATATTGCGCGGTATATGACATCTTAGTTATACCAAGCAAGGATAAAAGTAGAGGAACTGTCGATTTCATGATGCCCCTGCCCGCCTAGCTTGCAGAGGCATCATGAAATCGACAAAACCGCACTTTAGCGCCTTGCTTAGTATATATTTCGAATGCGATCATAAAAAATGGATTTGACTATTTATACACCCCACTTGCATTTGCGGCGTTTTATTGCCAGCGATATTACCCATTTCATAAAATATTGCAATGACCCTATTGCAACTCGCGACCAATTTTGGAAGCCGATTGACACATTACAAGCGCAAAAACTAATTGACCAAGCCTGTACTACTCCAATGACTGAAGCCGGGGGGCAAATTGCAATTGCGCTACGTGACACGAATATAATGATCGGTCATTGCTATTTTCAAATAGACTATGAGGCACAAGCTGAGTTTGGCATAATATTACCCCAGCAATATCATGATATAGGCTATGGTTTAGAAACCCTGTCAGCATTGTTACATTACGGGTTTCATGGCTTAAATCTTCATCGCATTTGTAGTGTAGTAGCATGTGACAATCTCAACAATATCAAAAATCTTGAAAATCTCTGCTTTCGTAAAGAAGTAGTGCACAAACTAGCCTTAAAACACGGCAATGTGTGGCTCGATTGTTATGAGTATGGCCTATTAAGCAGCGAATACTTTGAAAATCACATTAATGCTTAAATTAAACTTAGCAACTCATTAATTGCACGATCACACTTTAGATATAGATCAGTAGCGCTCCACTTGAATATGACCACGTCCTCCTCTGAATGGTTTTGGCCGATTGATCAATGGCCCGAAGCAATTGAAACCCTTGCGCGTGAAGCAAAACTGATGAACGCGCAGGGAGCAATCGACCTACCCAAATTGCGTAGTGACGAGATGCAACTCAATGAGCAAAATATTGAACTGGTTGCCAATTACCTTGGGATCGAATCTGAGCCAATGCGTATCACCTACGATGAAGTAGAGAGCGTTTTAAAACGTGGCGGCCCCATGATGTTAACCGTCACTCAACCAGAAACAGGCACAAGCAGTTTAATCTTAGTGCTTCATTCACAGGGGGCAAACCTGTGTTTAATTACGCCCTTGCTCAAACGTGAGATTGTGGCGCTAAGCCATGCCCGCCAACAACTATGTGCCGCCATCGAACATCATTACGGGCAAACATTTGACAGCATCTTAGACAAAGCGGCCTTGCCAGCCCATCAACATGCCCGGGTGCGTCAAAATTTACTACATGAACAATTCTCAAGTTCTGAGGTTAGTAATGGATGGCAATTACGCTTATTGCCAAGCAATTCACTTTGGCAACAGGCCCGTGAATTTGGCATCCCGCGCTTGCTGGTCGCGCTCTTGATTTCGATTGCCTTAATTCAAATTTGTATTATCGGTTCATGGGCCATGCTTGGCCAAAGCTTACTCAGTGACAACCAATTAGATGCCAGCAGTATTAGCTTGCGCACGGCCACCCTAGGGGCATGGGCATTGCTCTTAATCACTGGGTTGCCGGTTCAATTATTGGCTTATGTGGCAAGTGGGAATATTGCGGCACTGATGGGCAGCGCCTACCGCCGCACCTTGTTGTATGGCGCACTTAAATTACATCCCAATGAAATTCGGCATCAAGGCTCTGGCGAGTTTCTCAGCCGCGCAATCGATGCCGATGCCATTCAACAAGGCACCATGTGGGGAGCCTTCGAAGTCGTATGGTCGTTTAGCCAGATTGTTTCAGCATTTAGCATCTTGCTCGCCAGCGATTCAAGTTTGGTCAGTGCCAGTTTGTTATTGGGTATATTTTTGCTACAACTCATCATCACTTATGCCTATTGGCGTGATTATGGTGTTTGGCAAAACAGCGTGCGCCATATTACCAATCGTTTGGTCGAAAGCATGGTCGGGTATCGCACCCGCATCGCACAACAGCCCCCGGCAGAATGGCATGATGAAGAAGATCGTGATTTGGCAGATTATTATCGAACCTCCGAACAACAAGCCACCTTTCGGACAGCCTTAAATGGGATGACCCATCTCTGGGTTGTTTTTGGGATTGCAGGCTTAATTTGGAGCTTTAGTCAATATACGCTTTCGCAAACCGAAATTGCCATTCGGCTAGGGGCTATCTTATTGGCCTTGCAAGGCTTAAATGGCATGGAAAAGCAATTTTTGGCGTTTGTGCGTTTAAATAGATCATGGCAACAGGTGAAACCGATCTTTAGCGCGTCGCAACGCTCATCAGAAAAAGGCATGGCAGCCCTATTTGCCCAACGCCCCGACCCGCAAACCAACAGCGAAACCGACCCTAATCCATCCCCAACCCTGATGATGGCCCACAACCTTTCATTTCGCTATGCTGGGCGTGGGCGTTTGGCCCTCAATAATGTCAACTTGCAGGTTGACAAAGGCGATCATTTGCTCATCGAAGGCCCATCCGGCGGTGGCAAATCGACTTTGGTATCGGTATTGGCTGGCTTAAACCCACCGGAATCAGGCTTATTGCTCTTACATGGGTTCGACCGTACCAGCATGGGGTTTTCGGCATGGCGCAAATCGGTGGTGATGGTTCCACAGTTTCATGAAAATCATGTCTTTGTTGGCACGTTTAGTTTTAACCTATTAATGGGGCGGCGTTGGCCCCCCACCCCCGAAGATGAGCAGGCAGCCTATGACATTTGCGCTGAATTGGGGTTAACCGAGTTGATCGAGCGAATGCCATCAGGCATACAACAAATTGTGGGCGAAAGTGGATGGCAGCTTTCACATGGTGAACGCAGCCGCTTATTTATTGCACGTGCATTATTACAAGAGGCCGATGTGTTAATTTTAGATGAAAGTTTTGGGGCGCTTGACCCCGAAAGCATGGCATTGGCCATGCAATGTGTATTACGTCGCGCCCCAACCATGATCGTGATTGCCCATCCCTAATTATGAATGCTGCTGATCGCCGTTATTTAATTCCCGAAGTCATTCAAACTTCAGACATGGATTGTGGCCCGGCTGCGCTTAAGGCCCTGTTTGAAGGCTTTGGCATCTCGCTTAGCTATGGGCGCTTGCGCGAAGCCTGCCAAACTCAAGTCGATGGATCATCCATCAACACGATCGAAGATGTGGCGTTAAAACTGGGCATGAATGTTGAGCAAACCATGTTGCCAGTCGATCACTTGCCTTTGCCCGAGGCCGCAGCCTTGCCAGCCCTGCTTGTGGTGACATTGCCAAACGGGTTTACCCATTTTGTGGTGCTATGGCGAATGCAGGGAGCATTCGCCCAAGTAATGGACCCCAGCCGAGGGCGACGCTGGGTTAAATGGGATGAATTTGCCAAAGAAATCTTTATCCATCAGTTTCCAATCTCGGCCCAAATGTGGCGAGACTGGGCAGGTGAGAATGAATTTCTAGGGCCACTACGGCATCGTATGGGCCAAATTGGCATGACCGAAACCTTACAAAGTCAGCTGATTGAGGCAGCATTGGCTGACCCAAGCTGGCGGGGGCTTGCGGCTTTAGATGCCAAAGTGCGGATGGTCAAGGCAATGATCAAAGCCAAGGGCTTGAATGAAGGGAAAGAAGCCAGCACCCTGTTCCAATCCTTTACCTCAACCGACTTAGATATTATCCCGAACAGTTATTGGTCGGTGTCGGCTTTGCCCCCAGCCGAAGCCGAACAGCCAGAACAGGTGTTATTACGCGGGGCCGTATTACTGCGCATCTTGGGGGTTGGTAATATTAATAGCGATAATGGCGATGAACCCGAAGACGAGTTGCCGCCCGAATTAGAAGCAGCCTTAAACCAAAAACCCGAAAGACCCCTACAAGCCTTATGGCAGACCCTGCGCCAAGACAGCCTATTCGTCTATATCATCTTGGGGCTAGCAACCTTGTTGGCTGCCATTGGGCTGACCATCGAGATGGTGTTTTTACAAATGGTCTCGCAAATTGGCAATTTGGCCTTAAGATGGTCAAACTTCGTTCCGCCAACCTCATCGCTTTATTTGGTGCTTGGCCTTGCCATATTACTATTTTCAATCGATACATTTCTGTCCGCCGTCAAACAGCGCGTTGGGCGGCGCTTAGAAATGCGCTTGCGGGTTCAATTTTTAGAGAAAATACCCCGCTTGGGGGATCGCTATTTTCACAGCCGCCTCATTTCAGATATGACCAGTCGCGCCCATTCATTGTTGGTATTTAGAAACATTGTCGGGCAAATTTTGGGGTTCGCCCAAGTCTGTTTGCGGCTGTTGTTTACCCTCATCGGTATTTATATTCTTGACCCCAGCAATTGGCTCTTTCTGGTGTTGTTTGGGGTAGGATTTACCGCCAGCATGGTGTTGAGTGAACCCTTATTACAAGAACTCGATTTACGAGTATCAACCTTAAGCAATGCGTTATCGCGCTTTTATTTAGATGCCATGTTGGGGCTAACCCCATTGCGCACGCACGGGGCCGAACGCGCTTTACGCCGCGAACAAGAAGGCTTGCTCACCGATTGGTTACGCTTAAGTCTGTCTAACTACAAAACACAATTTCGGCTTGATATTGGGGCACAATTTTTTTATGTGTTGATTATGATTGCCATTACGGTCAACTATATTCAACATCACAGCCAAAACGATAACACCCTGCTATTACTTTATTGGATATTAAACTTGCCCTCGCTCACCCAATCGGCTTGGATAAAAATGGGCGAACTGCCCAGCACCTACAATGCCCTCTTACGTTTGCTCGACCCCTTAGGCGCACCCGATGAAGAATCAGGACACCAGCCGCCAATCAGTTCATCCAAGCCCCCCTTGTCTGGCGTTCAAATCGAGTTTAACCAAGCCGAAGTGCAAGCTGGCGGGCAAGTCATTTTGCAAGATATTCAACTCACTATTCAGGCTGGCGAACATATCGCCGTTGTTGGGCCATCAGGGGCGGGCAAATCATCCTTAGTGTCATTGTTATTGGGTTGGCACAAGCCCGTCAAGGGCGAGGTGTTGATCGATGGCGTGCCGCTAATTGGGCCACAAATCTCTCTGTTACGTCAGCAAACGGCGTGGGTTGATCCCTCCATTCAATTATGGAACCGCACCTTAATCGAGAATTTGGCCTATGGCAACCGTTTAAGCAAGGCCCCTGTCACTGATATTATTAATCAGGCTGATCTGTATGACGTGTTATCACGTTTGCCCGATGGCCTACAAACGGTCATTGGCGAAGGCGGTGGGCTGGTATCGGGGGGTGAAGGTCAACGGGTGCGCTTGGCCCGCGCCATGACCCGCAAAGAAGCGCGGCTGGTCATTTTGGATGAACCTTTTCGCGGATTAGATCGTGAAAAGCGCCGTATTTTGTTAGCACGTGCCCGCCAATATTGGGCCAAGGCCACCTTAATCTGCATCACGCATGATGTCGGCGAAACCATGTCGTTTGATCGCGTGTTGGTGGTCGAAAATGGGCATATTGTCGAAGATGACCATCCAATGACCTTGGCCGCAAATCCTTCACGCTATCAAGATTTGCTCAATGGCGAAGAAAATGTGCGGAAAAAATTATGGGAAAACGGCCTATGGCGACGGGTGCGCATCCAAAATGGCAGTATTGTGAATCATGAAAACAATTCGGTATCTTCTTAACCATGAGACAGGCATTCATACAGACATTAATGAAGGTTTTCGCCAAACTCACGATATAGTTACTAACATAACTCACAACTATATCGTGAGTTCGGCACATCCATATCTTTCTTCTGTTTTTAGTATAGGATACTAAAAAGATACTAAAAACACATTAAAACAAATAAAACCCTATGAAATCAAAACACTTCTTCATATTCATCGGCATATTTACTTTATTAAGCGCTTGCCAAACAGTCAAAAACCGTGAATGTGTGATTGATTGTATGAATATTAATCTTAGTAGCCGAGACTTAAGCGGGCGTGATTTTAAAAATCAAAACTTTATCGAGGCAAATTTACGCGCCGCGATCTTATTTAATACCGATTTATCCTATACACGTTTTGATGGGGCCAATCTATCGAGTACAGATTTACGCGCCGCAAATTTAGCAAATGGTATTTTTAGGGGGGCGAATCTAGATTATGCAAATTTGGGGAATGCCAATCTCACCAATGCTGATTTTTCGGGAGCAACCTTAATTAATGCCAATTTAGCAGATGCAACGATTGAAAACGCCGATTTGGCTTATATCAATTTTAGAGGGGCAAATTTATCTGGCTTAGATTTTTCGACAAGTAGTTTGCGGTCAAACAATTTACAAGACACTAAGTTAGTTAAAGCCAACTTAAGTGGTTTAGATTTACGTGGCTCTACGTTTAGCCGTGCCAACCTAGATGGGGCCAATATGCTAAAAAGCCAGTTGTCGGGTTCATGGTTTAATTTGGCCCATTTAAAAGGGGCCGATATGGGTGAATCTAAAATGAATGGCTCTGTCTTTTATGGGACTGATTTGTCGGGTACAAATCTCAAAAATGCCGATTTACGCGGGGCCATCTTGATTGGGGCCAAATTACGCGGGGCCGATTTGCGTGGGGCGAATCTAAGTGCAGCCCTGATTGTTTATGACACAGCCACCTTCTCGCTAGGAGATGGAGAGCGCGATAGTGTGATTCAAGAATTACGGCCTAGTGAACTTTTAAAATATAATATAAACTGCGATTTGTATGGGGCCATTTATGATAAAAATACCATCTGGCCCGATACGTTTATAGCGCCAAGCCAAGCCATCTTCATGTCAGAATGAGATCGCCCTAAAAACGCCCTTTGCACAAATCCCCCCCCTGCAACTGGGCCTTAAATTTCATGTATAAATCATCATTTTTAACCCAACATCGGTCTTTATTGCTAATCTTGCCCCTCATTTTTTCCTTATTGTCAGGATGTCAAGTGAACAACACCATCAGCCGTTCGTGCCCACCCAACTGCTTTGGGCTTATGTTGGTGGGCCGAGATTTACGTGGCATTAATTTAGAAGGTGCAAACCTAAACAAATCAGCCCTGAACCGTGCAGTGTTAACACGGGCAAACTTGCGCAAGAGCAATTTGACCGAAGCCAATTTGGAAGGGGCCAATCTCATTGGGGCTGACCTAAGCCACGCGACATTAATAGGCGTAAATTTCAAAAATGCCCTGTTGATCGGAGCGAATTTATCAGATGCAGATCTGAGTGGGGCAAATTTTCAGGGCGCAACCTTAACCGGGGCCATATTCACCCGTGCCGAATTACAATCGGCGATCTTTGATCGCGCTCGAATGATTAATTTAAACCTACAAAATGCCAACCTGACCGGATGCAGTTTTGAATATACCGACTTACGCAGCGCCGACCTGAGTCAGGCGAACTTGGTTGGGGCCAATTTCTCAAATGCCATCATGTGGTCTACAAAATTAACCAATGCAAATTTACAAGGGACAAATTTTGACGGGGCCGAAGCACTAGAAGCGAACCTAGATTATGCAAATTTACAAGGAGCAAAGTTGGATAATGGGATCTTTGATGGCAGCAATTTGCGCAGTGCCAATTTTACCGGCGCTAGTTTCATCAATGCCTCTATCACCGGCGCAAACCTCAATGAAGCGATCATGGTCAATACAAAACTGGCGGGCGCATTTTTTTCAGGCGCAAATCTGCAAAAAGCAGATTTAAGCCGTGCCAATTTTGTGCAAGTGGTTAAAAAAGCCGGTAAAGACACCTTAAGCAACACCCTAATTTTGGGCGCAAACATGACCAATGTAAGGTTAACCTATGCAAATCTGGCCGGGCAATCATTTGATAGTGTCATTATTAATAACACCGATTTCCGAGCCGCCATTTTAAAAGCAGATTATGTGCTGAATGGCATTACTGTAGAAAAAACGATTGATGTAAGTGATTCCATTTATAACGCAGACACCTTATTTGTGCCAGCGTTTGTGCCCAGTAATTTCAAAACCAGCGACTAGCGTAACCTTGACTTAATCATGTCCTCCTACAAAAGCGCCCTCTCCCCATTCATCTTAGGGCTTTACAGCCTAACCCTGATCGCATGCACAGCCATCCCCACCCTACCTGCCCCTACCCCCAGTCGGCTCGCACCCGCCACAGCCAGCGAACAGCCGATCCGTCCCATTCCCCTCGCCAGCCCGCTCAATAAACCCAATGCCGAAATATCGGGCATGGCGTGGTATGGCGATCAACTCATTTTGCTGCCCCAATACCCCAGCCGCTTTAACGATAGCCTCTTTGCCATCGCCAAAAGCGATATCAATGCCTATTTAGCCGGGCAAAACACCAACCCGCTCACCGCCAAACCCATCCCATTCTCCGATGCCGGTCTCTCGACCAGCATCCCCGGCTTCGAAGGCTTCGAGGCCATTGCCTTTGTCGGCGAGCGCGTCTTTTTAACCGTCGAGTCGAAGCCTTCGCTGGTGTCGAGCAAAATGTTGGGTTATTTGGTCGAAGGCACGGTTACGCCCAATCTCAGCCGCATTCGCCTCAGCAGCCAAAAATGGCGAATTGAGCCACAAGCTGAGTTGAGCAATACCACCGATGAAACCATCGTAGCTGGCAGCGACCGCATCCTCACCCTCTATGAAGCCAATGGCAGCAATGTAAACCCCCAACCCAAGGCCCATGTGTTTGAGTTAAGCACTGGTTTAACACCGCAGCCCTCTATACCTTTCCCCAATATCGAATATCGCGTCACCGATGCCACCCCAATAGATGCCAATGGCAAATTTTGGGTCATTAACTACATGTTTCCGGGCGATGCAAACAAGTTACAACCCGCCAAAGACCCGATTGCCAGCAAATATGGGCTGGGGCCAACCCACGCCAAAAGCCAAGCCGTCGAGCGCTTGCTCGAATTGCAACTCACCCCCAGCGGGGTTGTGTTGACCGATCGTGCCCCGATTGTATTAAAACTGGCCGACGATGGGCAATCGCGCAACTGGGAGGGCATTGCCATGCTCGACCAACGCGGCTTTTTATTGGTCACAGACCAACACCCCACTACTATTTTGGCGTTTGTGGCGCGGTAAATGCTCTCATCTGATAAACATAGATACCGCAGCCATTAGAAATGGCGCGCTGGGCATACGAAGCCTGCCTTCGCAGGCTAAAAATTTAGACCGCCTTCGCGGTCTTTGTGTGCCCAGCGCGGGTTTTAATCCCCGCGTTAGACATACCCCCCCCTAACCTCTCCTAAAGGAAGGGGAATTTCGCCCCTTCCTTTAGGAGGGATTAGGAATGGGTTTTAATATTGCAGGCTGTCTCCACAACATAAACATATCCTGAGATCGACATTTCATCTTTCAGGCATTTGCTCCGCATAAATCACCGGCAAAAAATGGTGCTTGGCCGCCCCACCCCCGCGTTGGGCTGACGGCGTGGGCGTGACCGATAACACCTCGACCACCGAAAATGGCATAGCCAGTTCTTTACAATTTGAAAAGGCATTTTTGGTTGCCAAACCGCCACAAATTGCACCCTTAAGCATATAGGTACCGAGCGGGGCATCGCTCGGCATCATCCAATCGGCTTGGCCCAATGTCGCCATTCCCCAATCATTTTGGCCCGGTTCGGCCTCTTTTGCGCCATGTTGATGCATAATGACAAGGTCGTTGTAATAAACATTCACATACCAGGCCACCGTGAAGGTCGTATTTGCCTTATTTTCCCAATGTATAAAGGGGTAAAACGGGCTACCGGCTTGAATTTCAGTCACCTGACCTTCGCCAGCACGATCACGCGCCAGCGACACCGATTGCAGATCGATGTCTGCAATCGGGGCAGGAGGGGTGATCGGCTGGGTATTGATCGCGGTCACATCAACTGTCGTAAGCAGGCTGCTGCCGGTCATGGTGCTGCTGGCATGTAATACCCCTAAAAATGAATATTCGCCACTGGTGCTGTTATAGGGAAACTCGAGACGACCATTGTCGTAACATGTCTCGTCATCGCCGATGGTTTTATCTTGGCGTTTTTTCGTAAAAGGGCCATATTCACGACCATCAGGCGCAGTTGCAACCCACGAAAGCGTTACACTTTCGTCTTCGCCACTGCTGTTATTGACACAAATCACAAATTCAAAATCATCACCCGATTTTGCGCTGCTGATCGTCTCATGGGTGTTGGCATCTCTAACGTAAACCGATGTAATCGTGACATCTAAGACTTTATTGGCTAAGGGCATTGTTTGCTGTTCTGGCCCACTGACTGTGGTGCTGACTGCCGTATTCGTAGGCGCAACATCACGCGCCAACCCTGTTAATAAACCAAACGGCATAAAAATATCGATATAAACAGCAAATAAAAGCAATATTGGCATAAGAAAAATAACACCTCAATAAAATAGCATCAAAATAGCATCGAGATGCTAGCTGCTTCGGCAAAAACTTGTTTTCCAATTTGAAATTGGGAACATACACAAACCTTAAAACGTTAGGGTTATATCATAAAAAACTCATAATTCACCTAGAAATGCCAAATATTCCCCTTAAAACAAGAAGATTCAAATCAACATTAGCGTGAATTTTTTATTTTTATGCCACTAAATTGCAATAATAAAATTTACACATAAAAATAAAATTTTATTATTGCGACTATTTCAAGTTTACCTATCTATTCATCATGTTTTCAAAAAAACATGATACTTGTAGGGATACAAAGAGGGATATTTAAGATTATGATTTGGGGTATCACCTATGATAGGCTGTTTTAAATGATAAAATACTCAAGCTTTCTAACTAGAATACAAGCGTTCTCTCATCATTAAATATCAAATTAAATGCATCTTAAAAGGAGCTTCTCAATACGAGGGGGTAAATGCAGATTTTTGCAAAAATCACCCATCGGCTTTCCCCACTTCTCGGCATTCCATTTTTTTTGTTTGCCTGCTTTGGTAAAAAAATTACGTTCAAAGTATCCCAGTCCTCTTGTCGCGCCTCTTCATCAAAATTGCTTGTCCGTGGTATGAAAGCGCTTTCGCTAAATTGAGGGCAATTTTTTATCGTGAATTTAGCCGTGACAGATGTGGTCAATGGCTGTTTTCAAAAGGAAGAATTTAAAAAATCATGAATAAACCAACCAACAAAGTCGTTCAAGTCCAATTGGTCGTTAAAACCAACTTAAAGTCTGGGGTAACAAAACCAGCACCAACACCACAAAAGTGTATTACTTTTAACGGAAAGACCTATTGTAAATAAAATCGTGAAAACCCAAACCAACATTGTCAAAGCAACGCAAACCCAATTGGTGGTTAAAACCAACCTAAAGTCTGGCTGCGCCACCTGCGGCGGCAAGAAACAACCGGGCACAAACGGATAGCAGCGATGAGCGGGGCTGAGGTCAGCACCGCTTATCTCATGAATCATGAATCAACCCATTTCATCCCCCAAAAAGCAAGCCAATACCCAAGTGGTCTCGCCAAAACCCAACACTCATTTGTCGGTTCGCACCCATGTGCGGGCGGGGGGGCTTGTGCCCGCCACCATTGAACTGGGCAGGGACATGTGGGGTGCGGGGGTCAAGTTTTTTAACGAAACCATTTTGTGGGGCAACAAGTAACCTTTTTTATCGTGAATTTAGCCATGCCAGATGTGGTCAATGGCTGTTTTCAAAAGGAAAATTTAAAAAATCATGAATAAACCAACCAATCAACCAACCAACAAAGTCGTTCAAGTCCAATTGGTCATTAAAACCAACCTAAAGTCTGGAAAGACCTGCGTAAAAAAAGATTTGCAGGGTAACTGCTACGTATGGAAGAAATAAAAAATCGTGAAAACCCAAACCAACATTGTCAAAGCGACGCAAACCCAATTGGTGGTTAAAAC
>CAZLOF010000039.1:8162-14846 GCA_964560745.1 uncultured Thermoflexus sp. | reverse complement strand
CTTGGGCCATCGATTGCCGAGGCCTTATTTGGCAATGTGCAAGGCGCATTGGGGCAAACCGTTTTAATTAACAGTGCCCCATTTCAAGTGGTGGGCATTACTGAAAAAAAGGGCGGCTTTGGCCCGGGCGGCAACCCCGATGATACCGTTTATGTGCCATTGACTGTGGCGCAAGAAAAATTGTTTGTCTTTCGTGGCACTGGGCTACGCTCGGTATCCACCATTTATGTGCAAATGAATGACCCCAAAGAATCGGATAAGGTCATTGAAGATATCAATAATGCATTGCGCCGCCAACACAAATTGGTGGTGGGTCAAGCCGATGATTTTCGAGTTAACAATCAAGCCGAATTGGCCGACACCTTAAATTCGGTGGTCAGCGCACTTACGGCATTTTTAGGGGCGATTGGGGCCATTTCATTGGTAGTCGGCGGCATCGGCATTATGAATATTATGTTGGTAAGCGTAACCGAGCGCACACGTGAAATTGGGGTACGCAAAGCCATTGGGGCCAAACGCGGCAGCATCTTGATGCAATTTTTAACCGAGGCTTTAACAGTTAGTGCAATGGCTGGTTTGCTTGGGTTATTGATGGGCATCGGTATTTCGGCGCTGGTGGGGCGTGTTCAAAGCACACTCACACCCGTTGTTGACCCCCGCGCATTGATGATATCATTTGGGTTCTCGGTAATGGTAGGCGTTGTGTTTGGTTTATATCCAGCTTGGCGCGCCAGCAAATTACAACCAGTGGAGGCTTTGCGTTACGAATAATGGTTCGAGGCTCGATTCGAGTTTTTATTACACTTTTAATGATGCTCTCGTGGGCGCAATCAATTGCATCACAAGAATATCATTTATACATAGACACCACCCAATTAATTAATGACAATGAGATGCCATTGACAGCGTCTTTGGTCATCGCTGCAAATACCCCGCAGGTAGTAGTAACCAAAGGGGTGCTGCAACCCGTAAACACCCCACAACCCGCAACTTCAGCACCGCCCCCACCGACAGCAGCACCCGCAACTTCGGCCCCACCACAACCCACTGCCGCCCCAGTTGCCACTCGCCCCCCCACCGCATTACCTACAGCCGTGCCAGTTTCGACACCGCCACCAACCGCTGCCCCGACTGTGTTGGCAACGACGTTGCCAACAAGTGCTCCAACGGCTGCCCGTCCAACCCAAGCAGCCACAGCGGTTGCAACTGCAACCCCTGCAAATGTCGCTACAGCAACCGCAACAAAAGCGTCATCACCGACGCCGCAACCTGCAAAACCTGCTAATACCGCTGTACCTGCGCCAGCCGCTACAATCACGCCCAGCGCCACTGCGTTACCTTCCACATCGATCATCTCTACCACCGCCACTACAATCATCACCACGACGACAATTACAACCACATCGTCGCTTACATTCACTGCAACTCCTACCCAGTCAAAGTTAACACCTATTTCGCTCATTACCAACACAGTGCCGATGTTATATAGCACCTCCATCACAAAACCGGCTGAATTGGTGGTGTCGGTAGTGACGGTTTATACCCCCGGCTATGGCGACAAAATTAACGGCAAAACGTGGGGCGCAAATGGCTCGGTTGTGTTAGATGGGCATTTTGCCTGTGGTTCGCGTTGGCGGCTAGGCACAGTTATCGAGCTAACCGGGGTTGCTTCTAGCCGTTTGCGTGATCGTAATATTGCATTTCGCGGTGTGTGTGTAGACCGAGGCGAAGAATGGGTGCAGGATGAAGAAGGGCATATTTTCCCGGGGCGCTTTTCAAATGACCAAATTGATATTGCACTTGCCTCAGGCGAAAATCGCACCAGACGTGCCTTAGATATTGGTCGTATGCGTGGCGTGCGAGTGCGCGTCCTTTATTTACCCGATCCTGCAATTAAATTTCAGAATTGGTTTGCTAACCGCAGGTGTGGTGATGATATTTATGCGTGTGATATCTTCCCGCCCCCAGCCGATCAATTACCAGTATGGGATTATGTGCGTTGGACAACTAAAGTGAATACGCGGCTCAAGCAATTTGTCGATTTAGACGAAGATGATTGTGAATTTCCGCGCCGCACCTCGTGTATCTTTTAGCGCGGGTTTATTCGTCTTGTGGGTCGATCATGCCCCAATACGCCATCATCTTCCACAAGCTCGGTTGGGTGCGAAACCAATTCACCGGAAACGATAGTTCTTCGGCGACAGATGAATAATAGATACCGCCTTTATCGGGTGGGATAAGGTCATAACGCCATTGGGCATCGGCTTGGTAGAAGAAGACCCGTGCTCGGTCGGCTTCGATCTGCCAAACTTCTAATACTTTTGCATCGCCATATTGCTTCATGCGAGCAGCGCGTTGGGTTTCGGGGATGGCACTGCTGATGATATCAACCGCCAGCGCTGGGCCAATGTCGCCGGGCGCGATAAAATCTGCGTTGATGTTTTTGTTTAATTCAGTGGGCACAAAAACCACATCTGGTCGCATAAAATCGTTGTCTTTTTTTAGTTTAATGGGGGCACCGTAGCCAATAACAGCCCCCAATTGATATGCATCAGAGACAACCGAAAGTAAACCAATGCACCAACTTTGCATGCGTGCGCGAAGTATGTCGTAAGCCATGTTGTGTTAAATTACGCTTTGCCCACGTAAGACTTTAATTTTCCTAATTGTTCAAAAGGCCAAATAATAAACCAGCCACGTGCCACAATTTGTTTGGCTGGCACAATGCCAATCATACGGGTTGCGAGGTTACGGTTGTCAGCAAGCACAAAATACTCATCGGCTTTAAGCATAAATTCGGCATTTGTCACATTAAAATCGGCAGTAGCATAGGGTTCATTTAGCACCTCGCCATTCACCAACACCTGCCCGCTGCTCAATACCACCCGATCACCCGGCAAACCAATCACTCGTCGTAATGTCAAGGTATTATTTGAGGTATCGTTAATTGTGGCAATATCGCCACGCTGGGGCGATACCAACCAATAAGTAGCACAACTTGTCACCACCGTATGCCCCGGCGGTAAGGCTGGCGACATCGTAAAATCTTGCACTTGCACCATAACAAACAAAGCATTAAACCCAAACAATAATATAGCAAAAGCGATGATTATTTCAAAAAAACCACGTGTAGCGCGGCTAATAGGCACAATATCTACCCTTGGCGCATAAGGCGTATTCATACTATCGAGTGCGATAGACGAAATAGCTTGAATGGGTGGCTCTGAAGAAGTATCTAATTGCATATACTTGCGCCGACATTATACCCAGCGCAAAAATTTTTGACATTTGATTTGGGTAATGAGCAGATAATGATTGTATATGAAAAGAACAAACTTTGTTTTTATAAAATTAATGGCGATTTTGCTCGTAAGCACCTTGTTTGCTTGTAGCACTCCAACCGCCGCCCCAAGCGGTGCTAGCGCAACCAATGGCACTATTAGCATTGCCGGGGCCTATGCCACCATCAACGCCGGGGCAAATTCGGCGGCTTATATGATGATTAGCAATAACGGTGATACGCCGGAGCGTTTAATTGCTGCCTCAGCCGCAGATGCTAACCCCACCACTTTGCACGAAACACAAAATAATAATGGCGTTATGTCAATGGTAGCGGCCCGCGATGGCTTTGAAATACCTGCTCATGGCAAAATCGAATTGGCCCCCAGCGGCAAACATGTGATGCTCGAAAATGTTAAGCGTAACTTGAAAATAGGCGATACCATTGCAATTGTGCTGAAATTTCAATCGGGCAAAGAAATTGCCTTAACCTTGCCTGTGCGTGAACCTGGTAGCGCTGGGCACGGGCACTAATTTTGATATGACACAACACGAATTTGTAATCATTGGGGCTGGGGTGTCTGGTCTAGCGGCAGCCCAGCAGCTCAAAAAACATGGGATAAGGCCATTGGTGCTAGAGGCGCGTGACCGCATTGGTGGGCGTGTGCTAACCGATCGTTCACATGGGGTGGTCGATTTTGGGGCGCAATACATTCACGGGGCACAGGCTGTTACTTGGGAAATCGTGCGCGATCATCATATCACCACCCAAGAATGGTTCAATGAGACCAATCCCACCACCCAACACACCCACCTATTTGCCCTAGATGGGCAATGGCTAACCGATGACAAAGCCGATAAACAGGGGCTTGGGACGCGAATGGCCGAATGGTGTAATCACCCCACTGAACAACCAGCCAATGACATAAGCTTCGACGCATATTACCGCAGCTTGGTTTCGACCAAGATCTTGTCTGAGACCAATGATCCAGCTTTTATCTTGGCGCAGGTGCGTAACGAGCGTATCGAAGCCGCCGACCTTACGCGGCTAAGCGCCTATCATACGTTTCACGAGCGTAATATCAGCACCTCGGGCTGGGGCAATTTTAAAGTACCCAATGGCTATGATGCCATTGTCAATGCCTTGGCACAAGATATCGATATTCGGCTTAATTCGCCAATCCTGCAAATTGATTGGGATGCCAACGGCGCGATATTGCATTTGCCCAAAGCAAAGATCTGGGCACGGCGCATCATTCTTACTTTGCCACTCAGTTTGTTGCAATTGGGGGTACCGGCCTTTAACCCGCCCTTGCCTGCCGCCAAGTTGCAGGCGATTCAGGCGTTGGCAATGGGGCATGTTTGCAAGTTGGTCTTGTGGTTTAAATCAGCGTTTTGGCGCGATTTTACCTTTCTCAGCACAAATGGTGTCATTGCATCGTGGTGGCCGGTGTTGAGCAGCAATTTACCCACGCTCATGGGTTATTCTGGCGGGCCACGCGCCATTCAACTAAGCGGACTGGGGGCGGCTGCCGCCATTGAACAAGGGTTATATGAACTAAGCCAATTGTTTGGCGATGATGTGCGCGAACAATTTAGCGCAGGCCATTTGCAAGATTGGTCAACTGACCCTTGGGCACGTGGCGCTTATAGCTATACACCCGTTGGGGCGGGAAACGCACGTGAACACTTGGCCGAAAATGTCGAAAACACCTTGTTTTTTGCTGGCGAAGCTGCAAATATAAATGGGCATCATGCCACCATTCATGGTGCAATTGAACGAGGAAGGCAAGCTGCCGACGAAGCCCAGCAAACAGGCTGATGTCATTTAAGTGACACCAGCCTGTTTGTGAAAAACAAGGAGGAGTGACTACAATGAAGGCTGCGATGTGTATAACGATGTGTGCAACAGTGTGGCTACGATGTTACTGCGGTGTTCCCCCCCCCCACAACGATTATTATCTTTAGCTTGCATCACGGTTGCAATCTATGATGTTATCCTTTTAGTAAACCCAACCTTAAATTTTCAAGAAAATATATATATGAAAATTATCTGATATACAAAAGGTTGCGTCGGAATATTGTTTTTATTACCCTCCACCTAAATATTGCCCAACCGTTACATTGTTGCGTTGCAAATAAAGGTTAGCCACCCGTTTCACATCATCGGCAGTAACGGCTTTTAATTGGTCGATGTAATGGGTAAACCACTCATAATCGGCCACGATTTCGCTATAACCCAGCCAAAATGCTTGGTTTGTGACAGTTTCGGTGCTAAATGCAAATTGGGCGCGTGTTTGTTTAATGGCTTTGTCAAGCTCGGCCTGGGTAACGCCTTCGGCTTTTACTTGTTCAATTTGCGCCCAAATCGCTTGCTCAACCTCGGTAATGGCTTTGCCGGGTTGCACGGTGGCAAAAAATGAATATAAATTGGGGTCGAGGGTCGGTGAGACCCCACCGCTAATATCGGCGGTTAGCCCGCTATCGACCAACGCCTTGCTCATGCGGCTGCTGCGATTGCTGGTACCGCCGCCAAAAAACGCCAAGCCGCTGGCCCCACACAATACCGAATCGAGCGCCACAAGCGGAAAATAATCGGCATGTTTGGCTTGTGGCACATGAAAAGCCAACATCAAATAATTGGTTGCGCCTTCGCCATTAACAATCACACGGCGCTCGCCTACTTGCTCTGGTTCGGTCACATTCACCATTGGAATGCGTTTGCTGGCATTGAGTGGCCCAAATTTTTGGCGCAATTTTTCCAACATTTCGGTGCTGTCAAAGTCACCGGCCACGCATACAATGGCATTATTAGGCGCATAAAAGGTGCGGTAATGTTTGATTAGGTCGGCGCGGGTGATCGTATGCAAGTCATTCATATGCCCAATCACCTCGTGACCATAGGGATGCACTTTAAAGGCAGCGGCTTGCACTTCTTCAGACAAACGAAAACTTGGGCCGTTTTCATACATTTGGCGTTCGTTGATGATGACGGTGCGCTCACTTTCCACTTCTTTGGGGCGAAAACGAGTGTTTATCATACGGTCGGCTTCTAAATCGATGGCGAGATCGATCTTGTTGGAAGGCATGGTTTCATAATAGGCGGTAAAGTCGATCCAAGTAAAGGCATTGCGTGTGCCCCCCTCACGACTGACCAAGCGATCCATTTCGCTCTCGTTATAGTCGGCGGTTCCTTTAAACATCATGTGTTCTACCCAATGTGAAATGCCGGTGTTGCCCAAATGTTCGTTGCGGCTGCCAACGCGATACCATACACATAACGATGTAACTGGCGCGGCATGCATTTCTTTGAGCATGATGGTTAGCCCATTGGGTAAAACGGTGCGGGTCATTTCAGCAGGTGTTTTTGGGGAGATGTTGCTTTCTTGTGGCATAGTTAAAAGT
>CAZLOF010000039.1:0-8152 GCA_964560745.1 uncultured Thermoflexus sp. | reverse complement strand
GAAGCGTCTTACTGCGTTTGTCATCTGACTTTGGTAGTTTAGTTCAAATGTAAATATTCGATACATTTCAACTATGAAATCGCCGCTATTACAAGACGCAGCCAATACACCTGAATTATTACAGCAAACCCTTGCCGAAGCAATCCGTTACCTTGCCCAAGTTGATGATGCCAAGGTGACAACCCCGCACACAGGGCAGCTTTTAACCCCATTAAACACGCAGGGTCTGGGTGCGGCAGGCGCATTACACTATTTTCAAGATCATTATGCCCAAACCTTGTCGGCCAGCCCCGGCCCGCGTTACTTTGGGCTTGTCACCGGTGGCAGCACCCCCGCTGCCATTATGGGTGATTGGTTGACGGCGGCCTATGACCAAAATGCGGCTGGTTTAGATGGCACGAGCACCCCCGCTATTGAGCGCGAAACGATCAATTTGTTGCGCCAATTATTTGACCTGCCCACCGAGTTTAGTGGCGCATTTGTAAGCGGCGCAACCATGAGCAATTTTGTGGGGCTGGCGTTAGCGCGGCAATGGTGGGGGCGGCAACATGGGGTGAATGTGGCCGCCGATGGCCTCATTGGGCTGCCTAAGCTGACTATTTTGAGCGGCGCACCCCATTCAAGCGTATTTAAAGCCTTGTCGATGCTCGGTATTGGGCGTAATCATATTCAATTGGTGCCGCTCATGGCCCAGCGTGAGGCGATTGATATCGAAGCATTGCGACAGGCCTTGCGCGATCAACATGGCGCACCTTGTATTGTGGTTGGCAATGCCGGAACCGTCAACACTGTCGATTTTGACGATTTTGGGGCATTGGCGGCGCTAAAGCACGAGTTTAATTTTTGGTTGCACATCGATGGGGCTTTTGGCGGCTTTGCCGCAGCCTCGCCTCATTATGCTTATTTGCTGGCGGGTTGGCAAATTGCCGATTCAATCGCCATTGACCTGCACAAATGGCTGAATGTGCCTTATGACAGTGCGGTGCAATTCTCGCGGCATCTCGATCTGCAAATTGAGGTTTTTCAAAATGCAGGCGCGGCCTATATGGGCGATATCGATAAATATAACCCGCCCTTTGTCCACCTCACCCCCGAAAGCTCGCGGCGTTGGCGAGCCTTGCCGGCTTGGTTTACGCTTATGGCTTATGGCAAGGCTGGGCACAGTAAGATTGTTGAGCAATGTTGCGCCCACGCCAAAGCCTTGGGTGAGCGCATCGCCGCCGAGCCAAGGCTGCAATTATTGGCTCCGGTGCGTATGAATGTGGCTTGTTTTACATTGGCGAATTGGGAAAATGGGGCGGCTGATTTTGCAGCAAATGTGTCACGCTATTTAGCGGCAGTAAATGCCGAAGGCAAAGCCTATTTCACCCCCACTGTTTACAAAGGCGTGTCGGCCATTCGTGCCGCCTTTAGCAATTGGCGCACCAACGCCGCCGATGTAGCTGTGGCTTGGCAATCGCTGTTGGCCCATTTGCCGCGTTCATAAAATTTCACGCAAAAACGCGAAGATGCAAAGAAATAAAATTTTTTGCATCTTCGCGCCTTTGCGTGAAATATGTCTAGGCTTTTTTGCGGCGTGGGCTACGCCCTTGCCCAAGCCGCGCCAAGTGGGCAGCCAATTCTTCGAGGCTGGCAAGATTATGCACCGGCATAAAATCATCGATATAGGGCAGCGCGGCCTGAATGCCACGTGTGAGCGGTTCATAGTCGGCCATACCCAGCAATGGGTTAAGCCAAATCAGCCGATGACAATTGCGTTGCAATCTCGCCATTTCATCAGCCAATAATTTCACATCTCCCCGATCCCAGCCATCGCTGATGATGAGCGCAATTGCGCCGTGCCCAAGTACGCGCCGCCCCCAACGAAAATTGAAAGTTTTGAGCGAATCGCCAATGCGGGTGCCGCCAGCCCAATCATTGACAGTATGCCCCACTTCTTTGATGGCCATATCCACATCTTTATTGTCGATTTGGCGTGAAATGCGCGTAAGACGAGTGCCAAACACAAACGACTCGACCGGCTGTTTGAGCGCTTGCGACAAACTATAAACAAAATGTAGCAATAAGCGTGTGTAGCGTTCCATCGAGCCGCTAATGTCGGCCAAAATAACCAAGGGACGCGGTTTATATTTGGGGGTGCGATGCGCCCAATGCAACACCTCGCCGCCAAAGCGTAAATTTTTGCGCAAGGTGCGGCGCATATCAATTGGGTTGTCGCGCCCCGGGCGTAATCGGCGGGTGCGGCGTTGGCCCAATTGCCACACCAAGGTTGCCATCAATTCTTTGACCGCTGCTAGCTCTTCGCTGTTCATTTCGGCAAAATCTTTGGCGCGTAGTGTCTCAGCGTCGCTATACGTCATCGTCACCTCAATCAGCGGCGGCTGATCGGGGTTGGGGGCGCTGTTGCCTTCGTCGTTTTGCTCTTTGAGCGGTGGGGCTTTGATAACGGGTTTACTGCGTTTTTTAATGGTGGCTCGTGGAAATTTGACAATATCGCCTTCGTCGATATATTTACGCCAAAATAGCTTGAAGGCGTGGTCAAACATCGGCAAATCTTCTTTTTTATGCACCATCAGCCCGCGCAAGGTATAAAAAAAATCGGCGCGTTGCCCAATATTCACAAATTCGAGCGCATGTGCCACATCCATCACCCGCGCTGTGTTTACATTTAGCCCCAGCCCCCTTAACAGCCGCCCAAACAAAATGAGGTTGTGCAGCAAATGCCCACGTGCCTCGGCAGGCGCGTTGTCCGTTGCGTAATCAAGCGGGCGAAGGGAGGGTTTGGATGTGATGGATGACATTAAAATGCTAATTGAAGAAAAAACGCAATTTTATAAATACTTGCAAACGGTAGTATAAAATATTACATTATTATGAATCAGCTATTGATTAAGCCAAACGAACCAAGGCTCACCTTAGACGATTTAATTCAAGCATTACGTCAATTGACCCCTGCCGAACGCGAAATCGTGCGACACGAGGTTAACAAACAAACTTGGCAGACTCAATTTCGTCAAATTCTTGCTAGTATTCAAGCGCAAATGATAGAATCTGAAATGTCAGAAGCCGAAATTGAAGCCGAAATTGAAGCTGCCCGATCTGAGCGTTATGCGCGTCGTCATTGATACCAATTTGTTTGTGCGGGCTTTGTTAGCTGCCCCGTTACCCAGTGCTTTAATTCATGCTTGGTTTAATGATCTATTTGTTTTAATTGTGTCAAATGAAACTTTGGATGAATTGGCCGAAGTTGTTGCACACCCAAAATTTAAAACGAAAATAACACCAAAACAAGCAAGTGAAATCATTCGCTTATTACGTCTTCATGCAGAATTGATTGAGATTTCACGCAATCTAAACCTGTGCCGTGATCCTAAAGACAATATTTTCTTGAGTGTAGCAGCTTCAGCACAAGCGGATTATCTTATCACCGCAGATAATGATCTACTTGATGATTTTGAACTTTGTCTAATCATGCAAGCTCAATTTCAGGTTGAAATTATTTCAATCGTTAATTTTTTAGCCTTGCTTAATAAAAAAATGTAGTGCTTTGCTTGAGCAAAGCGCTATTTACCCACTGGCCTTCACATGTGCCAAAATATTTTGGGTTTGCCCACCTTTAATCTTTTCAACGTCATCTTGATATTTCAAAATAACGCCCAAAGTTTCATCGACCACGCTGGGATGCAAGGCTTGTTGATCAAGTGTAACCAGCGCAGTAATCCAGTCGAGGGTTTCAGCTACACCGGGCAATTTATATAAATCGAGCCGCCGCAGTTCTTGCACAAAGCCGGTCACTTGGCGTGCCAATTGTTCGCTGGCTTGCGGCACTTTGGCCCGCACAATGCTCAATTCTTTGTCGAAGCTGGGGTAGTCGATCCAATAATACAAACAACGGCGCTTGAGTGCGTCATGCACTTCGCGGGTACGGTTTGAGGTAACGATGACAACGGGCGTATGTTTGGCTTTGATTGTGCCAATTTCGGGGATCGTAATTTGGAAATCGGACAGCACTTCGAGCAAAAATGCCTCAAATTCGTCATCGCTGCGGTCGAGTTCGTCAATTAACAGCACTGGCGATTTTGTGCGGCTTTCTTCGATGGCCTGCAACAGTGGGCGCTTGAGCAAAAATTCTGGCCCAAAAAGTTGCGCCTCGCTGGCATGTTCGCCACGGGTTTCGGCCAAACGCATCGATAACATTTGGCGGGTGTAGTTCCATTCATAGACCGCGTGGCTGACATCAAGACCTTCGTAACATTGCAGGCGAATGAGATCGGTGTCGAGCAATGCCGCCAATACCTTGGCAATCTCAGTTTTGCCTACCCCTGCCTCGCCTTCGAGAAAAAGCGGACGCCCCAATTTGAGTGCCAAAAAAATGGCGGTGCTTAGACCGCGCTCGGCAATGTAATTTTGCGCCGCTAGCGCCGTGTGCAGATCATCGATGGATTTGAAATTCATTTTTTATGCCATATAGAAATCGGGTTTCTTAAAGAAACCCGATTTCTGATCGGGAGATTTTGATCGGGAGATTTTTGACAAGGAGGCCAGTGTAATACAATTTGTAGCCATGCCAGCGCCTTATCAACATACCTATGAATTTGAGGTTCGAGATTATGAATGTGACTTGCAAGGGATTGTAAACAATGCCAATTATCAGCATTATCTCGAACACGCTCGCCACAAGTTTTTAACCGCCGCCAATATCAATTTTGCGGCTTTGTCGCAACGCGGGGTAAATTTGGTAGTAGTACGAATTGAGATTGATTATTTGTTTCCGTTACGCAGTAATGATCGTTTTGTGGTTGCATCGAATGTCATACCGGTATCGCGGGTGCGTTTTGGCATTTTGCAAGATGTGTTGCGGCTGCCCGACCACAAACCGATTGTCAGCGCAAAAGTGATTGGCGCGACGATGGATGCCGTTGGACGTGCCATTCGCCCACCAGCCGATTTAGCGATGTTGTTCCCCAAGTAAATACAACTACAATAAACCTTATGGAAACCCCACTCACCCCAATGGAATTTGCGCGACGGGCACGCAAACTATATGCCAATCAAGAAGCCGTAGTCGATGGTGCATTGCGGCTGACCTATGCCCAATTTTTTGAACGCTGTGACCGCTGGTCGGCGGCCTTGCAGCAATTGGGCGTTAAACAAGGTGATCGCGTCGCCTATATTGCCCCCAACACGCATGCCCAGCTCGAATCATTTTATGCTGTGCCGCAAATTGGCGGGGTGGTGGTTCCCATCAATTACCGCCTGATTGCCGATGATTTTGCCTATATCATTAATCATAGTGGCGCAACAGTGGTGTGTGTGCACAGCGATTATCTTGATATGGTCGAGGCCATTCGCGGGCAATTGCCCAATGTGGCGCATTTTGTGGCGCTAGAAGGGCAAAAGTCTGGCTGGATTGATTATGAGGCGACATTGGCTGCCGCGCCTGCCACATTTGCGCCCGTGGCGATCAACGAACTCGACCTCATTTCCATCAACTACACCAGCGGCACCACCGCCCGCCCCAAAGGTGTGATGATTACCCACCGCAACGCCTATATGAATGTGGTTGGCACGCTGATGCACCATGCCTTGGCCCCCGAAGACCGCTATTTGTGGACGTTGCCGATGTTTCATGCTAACGGTTGGACCTTTGTATGGATTGTGACGGCGCGGGGCATGACGCATGTGTGTTTGCGCAAGGTCGAGCCACGCAGTATTTATGAGCTAATTGCGACTGAACGCATTAGCATGTTTTGTGCTGCGCCAACGGTGCTCATTGGCATTGCCAACGCGCCCGATGAATTGCGGCAAAATGCGCCCACCGGCGTGCGTTTGTTTACTGCCGGTGCGCCACCGGCTGCCGCCACCATCGAACGGGTTGAGCGCGAATTGGGTTGGGAATTGACGCATGTGTATGGGCTGACTGAAACCTCACCCTTCATCACCATTTGCGAGCCACGCCCGGCCCATGCCAAATTGCCACCCGCTGAGCGGGCGATTGTTAAGGCGCGGCAAGGCGTTGAGTTGATGACATCGGGCGAATTACGGGTGATTGACGATGCCGGTAACGATGTGCCGCAAGATGGGGCCACGATCGGCGAAATTGTGGTGCGTGGTAATGTGGTGATGAAGGGTTATTACAATGACCCCGAAGCCACCGCCAAAGCCATTCGCAATGGCTATTTTCATTCGGGTGATGCCGCCGTCGTGCATCCTGATGGCTATGTCGAGATTCGTGATCGAATTAAAGATGTGATTATCAGCGGCGGCGAAAATATTTCATCGGTCGAGGTCGAAGGGGTGTTGCTGCGGCATCCGGCGGTGCAAGAGGTGGCGGTGGTGGGTGTGGCACATCCCAAATGGGGCGAAGCCCCTCATGCCTTTATTATTTTGCGGGCAGGCAGCAGCGCCACCGAAGCCGAGATCAAACAGTTTGTGCGTGATAACATGGCGCATTTCAAAACGCCGCAGTGGGTATCGTTTGTGCCCGAATTGCCCAAAACTGCTACCGGCAAAATTCAAAAATATGTATTGCGTGGTGGTGCCGCGGGCATTGCCCGCCAATAAAAAATCATGTCAAACGGTCTTCGTTATTCCCTGCGGTCTATTTTTGCGCTCACCATCATGTTGGTGTTGGCGGCCTGTGGCGGGCGCAGCAATGGCCCAACTGCCATTGGTATGACCGATGCCGGCAAAACGGTGGTGGTGGTGCTGAATAATCAAGTAATTGTCACTTTAGATGGCAACCCAACCACAGGTTATATTTGGGAGGTTGCGCCCGACAGCACAACTGTCCTTAAGCAAAATGGTCAATATGAATTTAAAGCCAGCTCTGGCGCGGTGGGCGCGGGTGGCCAATTGGTGTTTAAATTTGATGTAAGCGGGGTCGGCGAAGGCAAACTCAAAATGATGTATCACCGTCCCTTTGAAAAAGGCGTACCTCCCATCCAAACCTTCGAAGTCAACATCAACGCCGTCGCCTCGGCGACCTCAGGATACTAAATTAGTGGTTAATGGTCAATGGTTAATGGTTAATGATCAATTAACCATTAACCATTAACCATTGACCATTAATCACTAATTTTAAACCGCGCCATGCCTTCGCGGGTGATGCGGAAATTGTCATAGTCACGCACCACAAGGCTGTCGGCAAAAATGGCGCGGGCTTCATCACTGATGGCTTTTTCGGTGTTGCGACCAGAGATATGCGTCAGCAACAAATGACGCGCATTGGCATCGCGCGCCAGCCGTGCGGCTTCGGCGGCGGTGATGTGAGCATGTTGCCGCGCCAAATCGCGATCAATATCGCAATAGGTGGCCTCAGTCACAATCACATCAGCCTCATGCGACACCCGTAGCGCATTTTCAGTCTCACCCATATCACCCGTAATCACCAATTTGATGCCACGTTGTAGCTCGCCCATCACATCTTCGGGGCGAATGATACGCCCATCGACCAAGGTAATGGCTTCACCGCGCACCAAATTACGCCGTTCTGGGCCATTTGGCACACCGAGGGCGGTGGCTTGTTCATTTAAAAATGGGCGGCGCGTGTGTTCTTGAAACACATAGCCAAAGCAATCTGGCCCACGATGCCGCACCGGAAACGCCGTAATATTAAAGTCTTCGCCTTTGATAATTTGCCCTGCCACGACGGTGATCAAGTCGATACGCATCGGCGGGCGCACCCCGCGAAAAACCACACGGTAAAGCAAATCTTCGATTTTGTCGAGGGTGGCTTTGCCGCCATAAATGCATAATTTGTCGCTTGTTTCGAGCTGCGCCATCGTGCTAACAATGCCCGCCAAACCCAAGAAATGATCGAGATGCGGATGCGTAATGAGGAAGTTGGTTAGCCGCCGAAACCCTAACCCACTGGTCAGCAATTGCCGCTGGGTGCCTTCGCCACAATCGACCATGAATCGATGCTCGTCATGTGAGACGATCATCGACGATAGCCCACGACGAGGCAAAGGGACGGAGGCGGCTGTGCCAAGAAAGGTTAGTTCAAACATAAAAAGTGCTGAGTGCTGAGTGCTGAGTGCTGAGTGCTAAGTACTGAGTTTGGCTTCTTACTTAACATTCAGTCCTCAGCACTATAGTTAAGAGTCACGAGTGCGAGAGACGGCGCTGCGTAGACCACCAATGACACGGC
>CAZLOF010000038.1:8357-14939 GCA_964560745.1 uncultured Thermoflexus sp. | reverse complement strand
CTTCAATTGGGCCACAGCGTGGCGGCATGAGCCGCGCCGCGCTTGACATGTGTCGGTTATTAGCAGCGGCAGGCATTGATGTGACTTTGGCGACAACGGATGACGATGGCACCAATGTGCGCCCAAATGTGCCATTAAACCAGCCGCTTAAAAATGAAGGTTACACCACCATTTACTTTTCGCGCCAAACCCGTGCTTATAGCATCAGTGCGCCCTTGCTTGGCTGGGTAAATGCCCATGTGCATGAGTTTGATGTATGTCATTTACACGGGGTGTTTAGTTTTGCCAGCGATTTACCAGCGCAGGCGGTACGCCGCGCCCGTGTGCCTTATGTAATAACACCACACGGCATTTTATGCAACTATGGCATGACGCAACGGCGCTCATTCTTAAAACGTTTGTTTGTGAAAACTTTGGTTGGGCCAAACTTACAACAAGCGGCACTTGTGCATTTCACCACCGAGATGGAGCGCCGCGAGTCATCAGGCTGGGCTGCCATTCGCCGCAGCGAGATTGTGCCTTATTGCTTAGATTTGCAGACGGCAGCACCACGAACGATAAGTAATCGTCTGCGGGTTGATCAGACGTTCAAATTACTGTTTTTGGCACGTATTGACCCCAAGAAGGGGCTAGATTTGTTATTTCGGGCATTGGCGCAGTTGCGGCGCAATGATGCGGCGGTAACATTGACCATCGCTGGCAGCGGCGAGACAAATTATATAGCGACCTTAAAAACATTGGCGGCAGAATTAGGCATAGCCGAGCAAATACACTGGGCTGGTTTTGCCGATGAAAACCGCAAACAGCAATTATTTGGCGAGGCCGATGCGTTTATATTGTCGTCATACAGCGAAAATTTTGGCATTGCGCCGGTCGAGGCGATGGTGGCAGGTTTGCCCGTCATCATTACCGATCAAGCCGCCGTAAGCGGGGCGATGGCGGCTGCCGATGCTGCCATCGTCATCCCATGTGACGTCGATGCTTTAGCTGACGCGATTCACCAACTTCGCGCTTCACCCGCAATGCAAGATCGTCTCAGTCACGTCGGCTTACAACTCGCCCGTAATTATTTTTCGCCATCGGCCACCGTTGCAAGGTGGGTTGAAATTTATAGTCAATGGTCAATAATGAATGGTAAAAAAACTCATAAGTCATAAGACTTTTACACCCCTGACAGCCCACTAATGTTATTTGAAGGTAAATTTTAGCGTGAGCGCCAAACGCCGTGTCGCGGCATCGGCATTTAAAACATAGGCATTCACACGTTCGCCAAATTTTAAAACACTGCGCGGGTGCAAAAAATTACCTTCACCTAATTCACTTGCATGAATCAACCCCTCTAAATCTTCTTCAACCTGCACAAATGCACCGTAATCGACAATATTTGCTACCAGCCCACTTACCGCTTGCCCGGGTTTATAGCGTTGTTCAATGCCAACCCAAGGGTCGGGTTTGATGCGTTTAAGGCTAAGTGCCACTCGTTGTGTTTGGGTATCAACACTCATTACATACACTTGTACGCGCTGGTTTAGCGTTACAGCATCGCGTGGGTGTTCAATACGTCGCCACGATAATTCGCTGACATGCACCAAACCGTCATAACCACCCAAATCGACAAAAGCCCCAAAGGCTGTTACTTTATTCACCCGACCCAACTTAATATCGCCAACACGCAACTGCATCAACAAGTCTTGTGGTGTTAAGGGTTTCACCATTTTCTTTAAGGCCAGTGTATCTTCTTCATCCCGTTGATCAACATTCGCGGCATAATACGTTGGTTCATGCTCCCATAACGCAGGTGGTTGGGGCGGTGGCATATGGGAGTGAGAGCGGCTTGTTGTGCGATCAACATCTTGTAATAATGTTCGCCAGTAACCCTCATCTAACGCATGATCTTCAATTTGGCTCGACATACATCAACATTTGCTTAGGAATTATAATGCGATTGTGTGTTTTGATGGATACTTTATCCGAACACGTCTCTTGAATGCCGATACACTTTAATAGCTTATGGAACCTTTTTTACGCCCCCGTCTTCAATTTATTGTCGATCCCATTGTGAGCGTATTGGCTCGTTGGCGCTTTAACCCAAACACCCTCACTTTTATCGGGTTGGTGCTCAATTGTGTCGCTGGTTTGCTCATTGCCAATAGTTATTTGGCGTGGGGTGGGTTTGTGATGACGTGCCTAGCAATGCCACTCGACGGTCTTGATGGCCCATTAGCCCGCAAAACTGGCACCCAAGGCAAATTTGGCGCATTTTGGGATTCAACTCTCGACCGTTATGCCGAATCGGCTTTGTTACTTGGCTTGGCGTGGTATTTTTTAAGTTTAAATGACCATATCTCGGTGCTCATGACTTTTTTTGCGGTCGTCGGCTCAATTATGGTGAGCTATTGCCGCGCCAAAGCCGAATCTTTGGGGTTAAATGGTGAAGTCGGCTTGTTTAGCCGTTTTGGGCGCTTTGTATTATTGGCTGTCGGTTTGTTTGCCAGTGGCTTATTCCCATTTGCGGCGGTCATTATGGTATGGCTATTGGCTGTGCTCAGCAATATCACCGCGATGCAGCGTATGATGCACATCAGCCGCATTACATAAAGATATGTCGTCTTTTGAATCGCCTTAATAATTAAGTATTACAACAAGTTTTCGCCGAAATCACTACCCCTTTATTCCCCGCGGGGAATAAAGGGGGAGTGATTTCGGCATTACGTATTTTCAAAACGCGCTTGTTTATTGTAAAAACGGCGAATTAACCCGCGGGCGGCTTTAACCATTCGGCCACATGTTGCGCCAAAGCTGTGGTTGGCCCACGTCGAATGGTGGGGCTGGGCAAGGCATTTAAAAATGCTGCGCCATAACCTTTGCTAATCACGCGCCGATCTAACACCGCCACCACACCGCGATCGGTTTTGCTGCGAATAAGCCGCCCAAAGCCTTGGCGAAACCGCAACACGGTTTCGGGGATGGAATATTCGTTGAACGAATCTTGAAAAGTTTCTGAACGGGCTGCAATAATCGGATCAGTCGGCACATCAAAGGGCAATTTACAAATGGCGAGGGCGCTCAATTGCTCGCCCTGCACATCGACACCCTCCCAAAAACTACGGGTTCCGAGCAACACACCTTTCTCAGCAGCCCGAAATTGTTCGAGCAAAGCGCGGCGTGATGTACCCTCAGATTGCTCAAAGACCGTAATGCCATATTTTTGCAATTCAGGGCCAATTACCTTGCCTGTCATTTTAAGGGCTGAATGGCTGGTAAATAAAGCCATGCCGCGCCCTTGCGAGGCACGAAACAGCTCGATTAGCGCTCGCTCAAGCGCCGGTTGATACCCAGCCTGATTGGGTTCGGGCATATCGCTGACCACATATACCAAGGCTGATGTTTTATAGTCGAATGGCGACCCCACCGCCAACGTATCGGTATCGTGGGCGCTTAAGCGGTTTTGAATGTAATCAAACGTCGGTTGGTTGCGCGTCATCGCCGTCGCCGTGCGCATGGTGGCGCTGGTCAACACCACACTTTTCTTTTTCTTCCACACTTGTTCCAACATCAGCGGGCCAATATGCAACGGCGCAGTGAACAAGCGCACCCGTGCATTATTCACTGATGCTGTTGCCGAGCCCGGCGCACGAATACGGCTGCCAATGCTGCCACGCCCATAGCGCGGGGCCTCGACCTCAGCCCAATAAATACGATCATCGCTCGGTTTCAAGATCAAATGATGTAATTGTTCGCTGGCCTCGGTAAAAAAGCGAATCATGCCCGTCATACGCGCCAATTGCAATTCAAACCCATCAATATTTTCGGCCTCTTCATTCAGCGCCACCATCAAAGCATTGAGGCTTTTTACAATAATGGTCAGCTCTTTATAGAAATTGTCAAAAGCCAATTCAACCCGTGGCCAGCCACCCGAATTGCGCGTAGCACGGGTGATGCGCAATTTTTGGGCATAATCCCCCGCATCGGCGGTCAATAAATTACTCAAGAAGTCAGCGGCCTGAGCAAAAAACACCTCTAATCCATTGGCGGCCCGTTGCACCTGATCACCGATCAGATTGCAGGCATGTTCGACCTTGGCGCTATCTTGCACCGGCAGCGCTTGTTTACAGCGCCCAGCAATTTCGGGCAACAAGCCACTGGGTTTGCCGCGCCCACCGGCAGGCCGCGCCAAATCATCAAATTCGCGCACCATCGTATCGCGATCCATCATATAGGTCAGTGAATCGGTAGCAGCGGCCTCCATATGATGCCCTTCATCTAGCACCAAATAGTTATACTCAGGCAAAGCGCGGTTTTCAACCGCAATGTCGGCCAACAACAAGGCATGATTCACAATCACCACATGCGCACTTTCGGCCAAGCGCCGCGCCTGATAAAAAAAGCAATCGCTGGCACTACATGTATTGGTGTTGCAGGCTGGGCTTTGGGCCGATAAATGCGAAAACACGGCGCGTTCGCCCGGAGATGGGAAAAATAATTCGTCCGCGTCACCCGTCACTGTGCTGGGTAGCCAAATCAAAATTTTGGTCAATAATCGCGCTTCATCTAGCGTGCGTGGACCAGCCTTGCGCAAATCAAGCACCCGCTGCTGACAAACATAGCGTCCTTTGCCTTTCATCACCGCTGCCCGCAATTCAGCCCCACCCATTAAATTGTCTGACCCAAGGCCGTCCTCATCGACATAATCGGCTTTTGCTGGCAAAAATTTGCCCTTAAGCGCCTCAATCACCATCGGCACATCTTTGTCGGCCAATTGTTCTTGTAGGTTAATGGTGTTGGTGCTAATGACAACACGCTCGCCATTTTGCCGCGCCCATAACATCGATGGAATAAGGTAGGCCAAACTTTTACCCGTGCCAGTTCCTGCCTCAATCAAAAACTTATCGCCATCATTAAAAGCTTGGGTCACTTTGCGCATCATCTCAACTTGTTGCGTGCGTGCTTCAAAACTGGGCAACATTTGCGAAAAAGCCCCACCCGGCGATAATACTTGCGCCACTTCATCCACATTCAAAGCCACCATCGTCTCATTTGGTTTAAGCGATTTAGCGTTACGCAAAGCTTGTCGCCGCAATTGCGCGGCAGGTGAGACTGCGGTCTTTTGCCCCTGAACTCGTTTAAATTGCGCCCCAAGTGTGGTCGAAAACACCCCACGCGATTGTGCCTCTAGTGCTTCACGCCAAAAATTTGCCAGCGACCATGCCAATTTTTCGGCATGGCGAGTAATTTCTTCTAGCACATCATTTGGCAATTCGACCGCCCGCTCAAATATTTTGGCATACAGGTGAAAAGCCGTGCGTGCGTCATCCAACGCTCGATGTGAATCACCGATATCAATACCCAAAGCCTTGCCCAATGATGAAAGCGAATAACGCCCTGCGTGCGGCACTAAGATACTTGCCAATTCAAAGGTGTCGATGCTGTCATTCGTGGTAAAAAGACGCTGTTTGCGTAAAAAAGCCAGATCAAACTGAATATTATGCCCAATGATAGGGGCGCTGCCAACCACCCGTTGGGTTTCGCGCAGCGCATCCCACAGCCCAATGCTTTCGGTGCGCACCATTTCAGCGGTAATGCCTGTTAGCTCGGTAATTTTAGGAGGGATATCGCGATTGGGGTTAACAATAGACGACCATTCTTCGATGATCTCATTGCCGCAAAACTTTACCACGCCAATTTCAAGAATCGCATCGCGGTCTGCATCGATGCCTGTGGTTTCAATATCCAGTGAAACAAGTGTTCTCATTGGGTGAGGATTATCTCACCACGATTTTCAAAATAATGTTTACGGTTTAAATCAGTGAAGGTAAGGGCGCGACATGCCGTGCCCCTACCTTCACCAATAGGGCGAAATCAGCATGTGTTTTTTTATCACATTGTCAAGCCTAATTACGGGCCGAAAATTCATCGGTTTCGGTTGAAACGACATCGCGCTCACCAAAAATCATTTTGCGGCGCATCGATTCGCCCATCACATTCAGTTGCTCATTCATACGTTTTGCCACCCGCGATAATGTGCTGGCATCGGGAATACGGCGGCCCAACTCAAGAATTTGGCGCACCCGCTCACGTTCGCTTTGGCTCAGCCAAATCATCAATTCACGATAGCTCATACTGTAGTGGCTGCCGATCAGCACACAAGCGGCGAGTTGGGGGAAAGTAAAATGATGTGGGCTTTTTGAATGGGAATAACGTGGTAATGATTCACGGGCAACGGCATAGGCTGCACGTGTGACATCATCTTCATTCACCAACGAGTGAAGTGGGTGTTCTTGTCTTATAAACAAGCGATTTGGCGTTATCATGTTGTTTGCTGCAAAGGTTTAAATTAGCTCGTAAATACTTAGCTACTTTAGCAAACAACTATCTAGTATTCTTGCAATGCAAACTATCGTGAGTGCAACGAAATTGATCAGACTTAGGATGGATTTTTAACTGGAGAAGCAAATAAAGTAAAACTTTTGCCACAATACTGGCTACAAAGATATCATGCTTGCAACAGTTTCGTTGTGTTCATGACAATGGTTTTGGTGGGGTGGGGTTTGGCCCCGCCCGCCAAACCCCTCGGGTTGTCTC
>CAZLOF010000038.1:0-8347 GCA_964560745.1 uncultured Thermoflexus sp. | reverse complement strand
AAGATATAATGCTTGAAACTGTTTGGTTGAGAACTTGACTGGGCTTGTGGTGGCGTGGCCTTCCCCCACCCCAGCAAAAGCCATGTCATGATCTCAACATTATGTCTTTGGGGCTACTTCTAAATTTGTTTTAGGCTACCGAATCTAAGGCAGCCGCAAAAATCTTTAACGAGTCATCAATTTGTTGCTCAGTCACAACCAAAGGCGGAATCCAGCGGATGACATTGCCATAAGTGCCGCAGCTGAGCATGAGCAAATTATGCTCGGTGCAATATTGGTTGACCTTATTCATGGTGGCAGCATCGGGCGAGCCATCTGACTTGACAAATTCAGTGCCGATCATGCAGCCCAAGCCGCGCACATCACCAATTTGCCCGAACTCTTTTTTAAGGTCGAGCAAGCCTTTGCGCAATTGTGCCCCACGTGCTGCCGCATTTTCTACAATCTTCTCATCACGCATCACGCGAATGGTCTCGACCCCAGCAGCAGCACACACCACATTGGGGGCATAAGTGCCACCGTGTGAGCCGGGAGACCAACTGCCCATTACCTTGTGGTTGGCAGCGATGCCACTGATGGGCATACCCGAAGCCAAACCTTTAGCCATAATCACGACATCGGGTAATACGTCATAATGCTCCATCGCAAACCATTTGCCGGTGCGACCAAAACCGGTCTGAATTTCATCAAACACCAACAAAATGCCATAATGATCGCAAATCTCACGTAGCCCACGCAAAAAGCTGGCAGGTGGGGCCACATAGCCACCTTCACCCAATAATGGCTCAACCACAATAGCAGCGGTTTCGCTAGGGGCCGATTGGGTCTTGAGCAAAAAGTGCAATTGTTCGAGTGGCCAACCACAACACGCCCCGCCATCATCGGGGCAACTGGCGCTCAATTCGGCGCGAGCTTGGTCGCTCATGGTGCGCTTTGCAATGGGACAGTGGTAACAATGGGCATAAGGGTTGCTAAACACACCTGAAGGCAAGGGCTGATATTTGACACTGTAGCTGGTCTTGCTCTTGGTCATCGCCATTGTCATATGAGTGCGCCCATGAAATGAACCTTCAAATGCAATAATATTGGTGCGTCCTGTCACTTGTTTGGCCAGTTTCACCGCCGCCTCAACTGCCTCGGCCCCGCTATTGCCAAAATGAAACATGTCAAGTTGTTTTGGCAAAACAGTCATCAATTCATCGGTTAGGTCAAGCACACATTGGGCCTTACCAACGCCAATTTGGCCGTGAATGAGTTTTGCGGCCTGCTCTTGAATGGCTTTGACAATACGTGGGTGGGCATGACCAGTATTGGTTACGCCAATACCACTGGTGAAGTCGAGATAACGCTTGCCTGCGGTGTCATATAAATAGCTGCCTTCGCCGTGATCGATGGCAATGTCGAACGCGGCTGCCCATGCGGGAGAGAGATTTTCTTTGCTCATAGGGCGATTGTAGCCTTTTTTTAGAGTGCGATACACTCGCTATCATGGCTCGTTTTTTTAATGTGCAATGGCGACAACGCTACGCCATTTTTATCCTTATTCTTGGGGCGTTGGCGGTAGGTTTTGTGAGCGATGCGTTAGCAAAGCACCCGCGTGTAACCTTCGATCTACAAGCCATTTTGATCGCCCTCGTATTAAGCTGGCTACCTGCCGATATTGGCAGCAGCGCCATCGAAAAAGTGAAGCGAGAAATGCAAGGTTGGGTTAAATGGCTATGGATGGCCGCAATTGGCATCGCAACGGTGGCCTTAGGCAACGCATTTCATAGCTTCATCCCCGGGTTGTTAATGTTGATCATGGTCGATTTTGCACTATTACCTGATATTTTTGCTGGGCTGATATTTACCTTGCGTGAGACTTTTATACCGTCATGCGTTATTGGTGCAATTGCGGGGGTAATAAGCGCTTATATCAACCCATTGCTTTAATGTTGTGTGATTTGAATAATTCGAGGTATTCCCCGAAGTAATAGTAAGTTCGGCGAAAATTTGTTTTATTTGCCTTGCGTTTTAAGGTAATACTTAATTTTTATAAATGACGTAAGAAGCCTTACTTATGCTACGACTAACCCACATCAGGAACTAAATTATGGAAAAAATAACTGTATATGGCGCAACATGGTGCCCCGATTGCACCCGCGCCAAGCAATTTTTAGGCGAGCAACGTATTCATTACACATGGATCGATATTGAGCAACAAACCGAATATCAATCTTATGTCGAAAGCGTCAACAACGGTAAACGCATCATCCCAACGATTGTGTTTGAAGATGGCTCAATTTTGGTTGAGCCAAGCAACGCCCAATTGGCCCAAAAGCTTGGCCTGCAAACCCAAGCTAAGATGAGCTATTACGACCTTATCATCATTGGTGGTGGCCCAACCGGGCTAACCACTGCCTTGTATGGGGCACGTGAAGGCATGAATGTACTGGTGATTGAAAAAGCCGCCTTGGGTGGGCAAGCTGCCATTACCGAGCGTCTCGACAACTTCCCGGGTTTTCCCGATGGCATCAGCGGGGCAGAATTTGCCGAGCGGCTAAGTCGTCAAGCCGCCCGTTTTGGCGTAGAGATGCTCAAAGCGCAAGAAGTGATTGGCATTCGTGCCGAGGGTGAAAGCCGTTATGTCAAAACAGCCGACGGCAATGAATATGGCGCACGAGCTGTTCTTATCGCCACTGGCTCAAAATATCGTCGTCTCAATGTGCCCGGCGAGTCTGATTTTATCGGCGCAGGTATTCATTTTTGCGCCACTTGTGATGGCCCGTTTTATAAAGGCAAAGAGGTGGTAGTGGTTGGCGGTGGCAATAGTGCCGGTGAAGAGAGCCTATTTTTGGCACGGTTTGTTGAGAAAGTGACGATTTTGGCACGCAGCGCGGCGCTTTCAGCCAGCAAAGTGGTTGCCGATAACCTCGCCGAAAACCCAAAAATCAAAGTGCTCACCAATGTTGAGGTGAAATCATTTGGTGGCAATGGAAAACTCAACACAGTTAATATCAAAAATCGCAAAACGGACGAAGAAGAAATCATTCATCCTTCTGGCGTGTTTGTATTTATTGGGTTGCAACCCAATAGCGCATGGTTACCCGCCGAAATTAAACGCGACGAAGTTGGTTTTTTAATGACGGGCATGAATTTAGAAACCAGTATGGCCGGAGTATTTGCGGCAGGGGATGTGCGTAAAGGTAGCACCAAACAAGCAGCCAGCGCCGCTGGCGAAGGGGCAACCGCAGCATTGATGATTCGAGAATATTTGCGCACAAAATAAAGCGCTGGTTAAGCCAGCGTTTCTTAAAATAATTTGTCGCCAAACGCACGACCCCAAGGTTGTTACAAACAACCTTGGGGTCGTGCTTTTGTAATCACAAAATCACCTTAATTTTCTAACGCCCGTTGCTGCTAAAAATGGCGGCTCCCATTCCTAAAGCCAGAAAACCACAGATACACAACAACCCGATTCCCCATAACGCAAGGCCACTCCAACCCACAATGACACCACCGCGTGCAATCTGGTCGCCCGATTGTGTGCCAGCGCTATTTAAAATCTCAGTTTTGGCCTTATTACCCGTCACCACCCCAATAATTGAGCCAATGATGGGTAAAAACCCAACCAGCCCTAAAATAGCGCACACCAAGCTAATAATGGCCATCGTATTGGTGGGAGGCTGAACTGGGGGAGGCAATGGTGTGTATTGCGGAAGCGGATCAATCGAACTATTGGGTAGCTCGGGGGGAGAATTTGGGTCTTGCATGAAATAACTCCTTTAGATTATTGATTAATTAATTTACAATTTTTTATTCTTTAAATTGTATCTAAATTAACTACGTTTGAAATAAGAATTAAGTTGCATTTTATATCTTGCCTCTCCTAAACACAAAAGCATATTTTCGGTGTCTGTTCAATAATTAGAAATGTTCCTATAAAGGTGTAACGCCTAACTTGCAGTTATCCAGAAAATTCTTTTCCAGAGGTTTTCGCCAATTTCACTATATCTCTGCCAAGCGCAGCTTGGCAGGGATATAGTGAAATTGGCGGCATATCGCATTTTTACAAAAGATTTATCTGGACAACTATATTATCCCTTGGGATAGTGAGTTAGGCAAGAATATGGTTTAGCGATCAAAAATTAAAAGACGTTTAAACAATCTGTATGCTACTAATGATGTATTGAAATTCATCCAATAAGCCATCACGAATTTAGGATTGCTCTAAGAATTCAGTGTAGAATTGTAAGTTGAACGTCTTAGGTGAGGGGATACATTCATGAACAATTATGCGGATAGTCAAGCTAAAAATGCTGAGTCACCAGCACAAATTAAAGTTATTGGTGTCGGCGGTGGTGGCCAAAATGCCATTAACCGAATGATTGCAGAAAAGCTTACTGGGGTGGAGTTTATCGCGGTAAACACTGACCAGCAAGCATTGATGCTTAGCCAAGCCCCAACTCGGGTGCGAATTGGCGACAAGATCACCAAAGGCCTTGGCGCTGGCGCAAACCCAGATTTGGGTAGCAAAGCCGCCGAGGAATCGAGCGAAACGCTGCATGAAGTGTTACGTGGCGCAGATATGGTGTTTATTACCTGTGGCATGGGTGGCGGCACCGGTTCTGGTGCAGCACCAGTCATTGCCCGTATCTCAAAAGAATTGGGTGCACTCACTATCGGTGTGGTCACCAAACCATTTACATTTGAAGGGATGCCACGTCAACGATCGGCTGAACAAGGAATTGAACGCCTAAAAGAACATGTCGACACCCTCATCGTGATCCCCAATGATCGACTGCTTGACTTGGTAGACAAACGTGCTAGCCTACAAACGGCTTTCCGCACCGCAGATGATGTATTACGCCAAGGTATTCAAGGCATTAGCGAAGTGATTACCGTCCCCGGCCTCATTAACCTTGACTTCGCTGACGTACGCACCATTATGTCGCAAGGTGGCGCGGCATTAATGGCTGTTGGCTCGGCCACAGGTGAAGATCGCGCGGTTGTGGCAGCCAATGCCGCAATTCAATCGAATTTGCTCGATGTCACCATTGACGGCGCACGTGGCATCTTGTTTAATATTACGGGTGGCTCTGACCTCAGCTTGTATGAGGTGAATGAGGCCGCAACGATCATCAAGACAGCCGCCCACCCAGACTGTAACGTGATTTTTGGTTCAGTGATCGATGAGAACATGAAGGATCAGATTCGCATTACAGTGGTAGCAACCGGTTTCGATCAAGCCGATTCAACTCCTAGGCGGTTTATTCGGTCGACCCAGACCGCCACACCAGCCGCCGGACGATCCGATTCTCGCACCCAACACGCCAACCACACCGCGCCCGCCACTAGCCCCTCGCGCAATGACAGCCCACCCGCCAATTCGTCACGATCAAGCAACATAGACCCTGATAATCTAGAGTTGCCTTCGTTCTTGCGCAGACGCTCATAGGCAAAACGCCGCTCAAGTTTAAGGTCTATTTTAAGATAGTTACGTCCACCTTTATGAAAAGGTGGACGTTTTTGTTTTACAATCTAGGACATTAAACGCCATATATACGGGTCGCAAAAAAAAATTTCGTATATCTGGCGTTTTTTATGCAGCGCCTAGTGCGCAAGAATGACGATTTTGAAGCGCAAAATAACAAAAACAGGGGGCAAAATTGCAAAGTAGCAAGTAGCGAGCAATACAGTAGCAATCGAGAGAAAGAGGTGCTTACGCTCTTTGTTTCAGATTTTGGCAGGCTGTATGACTTGACGTTTGATGCTTTGATTTGCAGTTTTTATGCATTGTCCAGTTTGTGATTCTACCAATACGTATGTTGCAGATACGATCAAAGATGCTTCAGGTAGTATTCGTCGCCGACGCGAATGTAAGGCCTGTGGACGACGCTTTAGCACTATTGAACGCATTATCGATAATACGCCGTTGGTGGTGAAACGAGGTGGGCGACGTGAGCCGTTTAACCGCGACAAAATATTGAGCGGGCTACGGGTGTCTTGTGCCAAGCGCCCTGTCTCTGCCGAAGATATCGAACGGTTGGGGGAACTGATCGAATCGCAAGTAATGGCACTCAACAAAGGTGAAATTTCTGCCCGTTGGATCGGCGATCGTGTCTTGGCCGGTTTACGCGAACTAGATGAGGTGGCATATATCCGTTATGCCATTGTTTATCTCAATCTTAAAGACCTTGAAAGCGTAAAGGGTGAGATTGAGAAGTTGTTGGGTGAGCGCTAAATTAATTGCGCTAAAATAAAAGAACAAAAGTTCTTTTATTGGTTTTTGTTGATTTTATGCTGCCTTTCTTTATAACCCCAGTTTGTTAAAAGCGCAACAAACAATCAACACAGCATTTATTTACCCATTTGGGTATAAAACAGGAAGTTATTTTAATGAAAATCACGCGCCGATTTACGACTGTAGGGCAATCGCCTTATGCCACAATCGAATTTGTCAAGCGCAGCAGCGCTATCAAAAACCCAGACGGGTCAAAAGTATTTGAGATGAACGATATCGACGTGCCAGCACAATGGTCACAAGTGGCAGTCGATATCCTTGCACAAAAATATTTTCGTAAGGGTGGCGTGCCAAGCGCTACCATACCCGTCGATGAACCCGAAGTGCCAACGTGGCTGCAACGCAGTGTTTCAGCGCCAGATGCCAAACCTAATGTTGGGGAAAATGATAGCAAGCAAGTCTTTAATCGTTTGGCTGGCTGTTGGACTTATTGGGGCTGGAAACATCATTATTTTGACAGTGAGGCCGACGCACGGGCTTATTATGATGAAATGTGCTATATGCTTGCCAAGCAAATGGCAGCCCCAAACAGTCCACAATGGTTTAACACGGGTTTAAATTGGGCTTATGGCATTTCTGGGCCATCACAAGGGCACTATTATGTTGACCCAATCAGCAAAAATTTGGTAGCAAGCGAAGATGCGTATACCCACCCACAACCCCATGCATGCGTGGCAGGTGATACGTGGGTTCAAACCAATCGGGGGTGGATGCGTATTGCTGAAATTGTTGACAATGGACGCACCGATCTTAATATATTTGATGGGCAAGCGTGGGCAAAGCTACAAGCGGTAAAAAATAATGGGGTGCGCCAAACATGGCGTATGCAATTAAAAAATGGGCAATATGTTGATTTAACCGATGACCACTTGGTGCTTGCCTCTAAAGATCGTGCAAAAGATGGCGGCAGCTATAGCTGGGTGCCTGCCAGCGAAACCCTTGGACAAAAGGCGTTATTTTCGGTGCAAGATGGACAATTAGAATTGCAACAAACGGTATGGCGTGACAATATTGATCTCGCTACGGCTGAATTAGTTGGGTTTCATGTTGGCGATGGGTATGCCGGAACGTATGATGGCATTTCGCATTTTGGGATTGTTGCAGCGACTGAGGATGAATATCAACGTATTGCCAGTTTGTTTGAAACCGTTTTTGGAAAATATACCGTTACCCACAAGCCAGAGATTAGCCCCGAATATCGGATTGTGCGTCATGATTTTAATCACACAATCTCATTTGTAACCCAATATGAATTGGGGCTTGGCAGCAAAAATGTGGGGGTTCCTGTCAAAATTATGGCGGCAAACCAAGACGCACAACGAGCGTTCTTGCGTGGGCTATTTCAGGCTGATGGCTCGGTGCGTATGCGACAAGAAGGCGGGCGCAATAGCGGCGATATTGTGCTGACCACAGTATCACCCAAATTAGCTCACGATGTTCAAACATTGCTTTCGGGTTTGGGCATTTATGCACGAATTAGCAACTATGATGACCTGCGCGAAGGCCGCACCACCAATTATCAAGTGATTGTTGCTTTTGCCTCTGAGCGCCTAAAATTTGAGCAGCAAATCGGTTTTGTATCTCAAGCCAAAATTCAAGCATTGAGAATGCTCAATGAGCAGGTCGAAGGAAAAGTAAAACCTAGCCTATCTGAAGAAACTGTGATTGGATTTGAGCCACTGGGTGAACAAGTTGTTTATGACATTCAAACATCTACGGGGCGTTTTGCTGCCAATGGGGTAATTGTTCATAATTGTTTTATTCATAGTGTCGCAGACGATTTGGTGAATGACGGCGGTATTATGGATTTGTGGACTCGCGAAGCCCGTGTCTTTAAATATGGCAGCGGCACTGGCAGTAATTTCAGCAGCATTCGCGGCGAAGGTGAGCCGCTAAGTGGCGGTGGTAAATCATCAGGCTTGATGAGCTTTTTGCGCATTGGCGACCGCGCCGCCGGTGCAATCAAAAGCGGCGGTACGACTCGTCGCGCCGCCAAGATGGTCTTTTTGGATGTTGTCCATCCCGATATTGAGGCGTTTTTAGATTGTAAAGTGGTTGAAGATA
>CAZLOF010000037.1:0-15073 GCA_964560745.1 uncultured Thermoflexus sp. | reverse complement strand
GATGCTTTGATGCGTGCCGCCGCCTTGCGGCACAATCACGGCATTGGTCTCATGGGCACGTTGCACAATTTCGGCGAGTTCGGTCGGGGTGTTAGGGGTTAGGGTAGTCACTTGGTTTCTTCTAAGGTTGATCTAACGGATTAACCCAACGCAATCCAGAAAATTTAGCAAAATCAATATCTGCTGAATAAAGCGTAGCATCATGCTCAATACAAATTGCGGCAAGGTGTGCATCTGAAGTAATATTTCCCGTCATATTTAATGGCGTTATCAATTTACGCAACACAGCAAAATGCACATGAGTGGGTTCAATAATACTTACATTTGGTCGATTTAACCACTCATCAATTAAATCTAACAGGTCATTAATTGGATAAGGATTTGCAAATATACGCGAATTCGTACCAATACGCAACACTCCTAATAACACAATCCACGAAAAACCAATAGTTTCGGGTTCAGAAAAGCTGCATTCAAGCCATAATTTAGCTTTTCGGTGGTTAGGCGCTTGTGAATTAATGGCATAAAGCAATAAATTAATGTCTGGCACTTTCATCTTTACATGCCTAGCTTTGCTAAGATAACATCATCTTCTAACTCATCTGCAAGTTGTAATGCTTTATCAAAATTATATTGAGGGTGCGCTTCCATTGCACGTGGCTCCAATTGATAAGGTTCAGCTTTTGTATACATCGACATCAAACCAACGCGCAACGAATTATTAACAGCATCTTTAAATGAAAGCTTATGCTTATCCATTAATTGATGAAGTTGAGCTACCACATCAAGGTCGAGTGTAATTGTTGTGCGCATAGTTAAATTTTAGCATCATTAGCATAATTATTGTGCTTTAAAAGGGTTTTTAACCAAAACGCCATCAAAAGATTGCCCGTGATTTAGGTCTTCTGACCATAAAACACTGCAACCCATTTCAACGGCACTCGTTACGATCATTGCATCCCAAAATGATAATTGAAGACGTTGCTGGCGTTCGATCGCATTGAGCAATGATGAAGTCGTTGGTGAATGAACATGCCAGCGTGCTAAATCGGCAATAAATTTGGAGGCATTATTGGCAGAAATTGGTTTAGCAATTTTACCAGTCACGTTGACATAAAACTCTTGTAACACTTGCAAACTAATACAACCTTGACCTGATTCCCAAAGCGAATATATTAGCGATTTTGCGGTAGCATGTTTGATCGGGCTATCGATATCAGCTGAATAAATCAAAATATTCGAATCTAAAAATTCCTTTGAAGGTTTTTTACCGTTCATGTAATGACTCGCGAGTCCAAGGAATTTGATCGTTTAGCCCTAATTCAAAGCCTTGCTCCATTTGCGCCAAAAATCGACGTTTTGCTTGCTCATAATCAGATTCACGTTGCACTAACTCTTCTAACCTTTCAGTCAACAGTGCTGTAATCGAAGTCTGTTTTTGAGCGGCAAGCAATTTTAATTGAGATAAAAGCGTATGTGGTAAACGCAAAGTAATATTTGCAGTTGAAATAGCCATTATTAGATTATAACATTTTGCACCTATTTTCGTGCATTTTCCGATTTGCCATATCCGCCAAGTGCATCTAGAACACCAAAATCATCCAGCAAAACGACCTCCGATTCTCCGCCTTTCCGTGATCCAAATTTTGTGGATCTCGGAGATGTGGAAAAGGCCGAGAATCGAAAGTTTATCTCTTCTGTATGGACATAATCCAATATATTAAACCCACGCCCCCTGCTTTACCACCCGATCGAGTGCCTGCTGTTGATCATGATGCCCATGACGGGCCGGCCCACCATTTGCCAAGGTCGCCGCCCGCCCAATATGCACCGCCGCCGCACCGGCTTCATCACCCAACATACGTCGCCGTCGCCCTACCAATGCGCCCGGCGGGCAGCTATCGGGGAACGTTTTGCCCGGGTTAAACATCTTTGAGGCGTTAAAACACTCATGCAAAGCCGCCATTGCCCCAAGATCGTCGTCATTAAACAAGGCTGGCATATAGTTTTTCTTTTCGAGCGCCACGCCATGCTCGCCGCTAATCACCCCCCCACCGATACGCACAGTTCCATCACTTCGGTGGCGATCTTATGGGCGCGTTCGTCCTCGTCGCCGCGGGTGCGATCGTAAAGTACCAAGGGGTGCAAATTGCCATCGCCTGCATGAAACACATTCGCTACCGGCAGATCATATTTTTCAGAAATACGCTGCACTTGCTCAAGCACATCGGGCAATTTGGTGCGCGGCACCACCGTATCGACCAAATAATAAGATCGCGCCACCCGCCCCATCGCACCAAAGGCATTTTTGCGGGCGGCCCACGCATTGGTTTGTTCTTCGGGGGTTTTGGCGGGACGGATTTCGAGTGCGCCGCGTTTTTCGCAGATGCTGACGATTTCGGCCAGCAGCTTGTCTAACCCGTCGTCAACGCCATCCACCTCAATAATCAATGCGGCTTTGGCTGCATCGGGAATGCCGAGGTTATACGACTTATTCACCGCCTTAATTACCCATTTATCCATCATTTCCATCGCAGTTGGCAAAAAGCCACTGGCGATGACCTCGGACACGGCCTCGGCTGCGCCACGAATTTCGGGGAACAAAGCCAACACCACCCGCACACTTTCGGGCATACGCATAATGCGCAACCATGCCTCGCTGACAAAGCCAAAACCGCCCGCCGCGCCCACATTCACCCCAGTCAAATCATAGCCAATGCCGTCGGGTGTGCCGTCGCCCGTCCACAGGATCGAGCCATCTTCAAGCACCAATTTCAGACCAAGCACATGGCTGCCGGTTACGCCATATTTCACACAATGCGGGCCACCGCTATTCATGGCAATATTGCCGCCAATACTACAGGCTTTTTGCGAAGATGGGTCTGCCGCAAAATGATAGCCATGCGTCATCAGATATTGCGATAGCTCAAAATTAATCACCCCCGGCTGTACCCGCACCCGATTATTACGGGTATCAAGCTCAAGCACACGGTTCATCCGGGTGGTGGTAATAACCAATCCACCAAAGACTGGGGTGCTACCACCCGACAGCCCTGTGCCACTACCACGTGCCGTCACTGGCACGTCATACTCACGGGCAAGTTTAATGGCGGCGGCAACTTCCTCTGTACTTGTAGGCATAATAACGACATCCGGGGCATGCGTCTCCATAATGCAGCCGTCGGCTTCATACAGCATTAAAGCGGCTTTGTCTTGCACTACATATTTTTTACCTACAATCGTTTCGAGGGCTTGAATAAAGGCAATGCGGTTCATTGGGTATAGTTTATCGCATTTCCAGCTATCTCACAGAAGGCAAAAATTGAGAAAATAGCGAAATCAGCATCCTTCCATCCTCGTAGGGGATGGAGGGATACTGATTTCGGCAAAACCTATTTTTACCCCAAGCATTAAGGGGTTACTTTAAGTCGTTTTCCAAATAAGCTAACAAATCGGCCAATTGTTGTTTGCTCAGCGATTCGCCAAATGCGGCTGGCATTACGCCTGCGGGATAACCATCGACGACAAAAGCACTCGGGTTGACAATGCTCTCACGCACATAATCTTTGGCGCTCATGCCGGGTTTGCGGGTAGCTGCGGCAGCCCATACCCCAGACAATGACGGCCCAACCAGTTTTTGATCTTTGACGATACTATGGCACGCATTGCAGGTGCCCGGGCCATTAAATACCGCTTTGCCTCTGGCTGGGCTACCTGCTGGCAGGCCATCGGCCCCAACTGCGGCTGTGGCTGCCGGGGTAGCGGTTGCTTTGGGCACTAATGACTTTTTACCCACATCGGCTTGGGCAACCTCAACTGGGCGACCATTGCGAGCAGGCGGTGCGCCTACCCATGCGGCGGTCATACCCACCAACACGGCGGCGGCAAAAAAACCAAAGATGGTAATATCGGCAATACTGGCAACACGTGGGTTTTTAGATAAGGCGGTTTCGACAATGTCTAAATCGACCAAACCGTTATAACGCTGCAAGATATAGGCAATCAACGCGCCGCCAATCACCGAAAGAAATAGAAACAAGAAAAAGGCATTTTTTTGACCGGGCGCATTGAGCAACAACCACAATGTTACCGCGAAGGTGATCACCGCAAACCACGTAAACATCGCGCGGTCTGTGGCGTAGATGGGTCGTGCGGCCAAACGGGCCATTGCCGCTGCGCGTGACAAACCATCTTTTTCTTGCATCTCTTTAATCAATCTTTCGTCATATTTATCAACAAATTGACCTGCGCTAGCATATTGGCGGCGGGTTTGGCTAAACGAGGTCGCCATACTCGCCAAGATGATGCCCAACAAAGCCACCAGAAAAAAGGCTAAGGGGGTGCCAAGACAAAGGAATAATAAATAAGGAACATCCATTGTTTATGTAAAAGGTGTTGTATTTAATCGCAAAATGCTTTAATACCACACCGCGCTACGAAATTAACCGAAGACTTAACATGCGATTCTTAATCCACTGCAACGCAATTCCCAGCGTAATGGCCGCGCCACCTAATGCTCGCAAGATTGGCATGGTTAGTTCATTTACAGCCATTGGTCGCCCACAAATTGCATTCCACAATAATTCAGGCGTGCGTAACACCTCGGCCACATCTTGGGCATAAATCAGGCTAAACAAGATAAAGGTAATACCCATGCCAATAAACAAGGCTGTCGCCATTGTCCATGCAAAGGTATCAGGTTTGGTCGTTGTCATAAGGATTAAAAAAGGAAATTTTAGATTTTAGATTTTGGATTGGTTGATGCCAAATCCAAAATCTAAAATCCAAAATCCAAAATTACTTCAGCGGCACAGGGCCAGCGGGTGAATAACGCAAAATCTGGAAGCCTTCGGTCAAGTTGATCGAGTCGATAAACGGAATGGTCCATACCAAAGCCGCAAGCACAACCGCCACACCGATCCACAACCCCCAACGTTCGAGAATAGCAGGCGTGGTGGGGTCGCCTTTGGTCACGGTATAACCGCCTTCGGTTACAGGTTCCTTCGAAGCAAACAACGTTAGCACAATATTGGCATATAACAAAATGATGCTAACCAACAAGATCACACCACTAATGGCGTTGGCGTTAAGCCAATAAGTAGCAGCCTCAGATAAATAAGGCGACAAGCCCGATAAGGTGCGGCGTGGAACACCCGCCAAACCAGCCTCGCCTAACGTATGACCAAACATGGTCATGCCGAAACCCCATGTATACACCTGAGCTAAGGCCATCTTCTTGCTATATAAGGCGCGTCCGCGAATCATGGGCAAAAGCCAATACATGATACCGATATAGGTCATTGCGACAGCGCCGCCAACAGTCTGGTGAAAATGTGCCGGAACCCAAGAAGTGTTGTGCACCACTGTGTTGATCTGAGCCGAAGCGTTAATGAGGCCTGTGACACCACCAGTAATAAATTGCAACATCCCCATCAATTGCGCCGCCACAACTGGGTCGCTCCACTTTTGGGTAAACATCCAGCCAAACAAGCCTTTGCCGCCGCGATTGCGACCCGCAATTTCGAGTGTTGCGCCAATGTTAAAGGCTGTCATAAAGCTAGGCACGGCCACCATAAGGGTAAAAACCGTGTGAATGGCTTTCCAAGTGCTGCTAATACCGGGGTCGGCAAACATGTGATGAAGCCCGGTTGGCACCGAGAAAATCATCAACATCAAGAAGGCAATCTTAGCCAATGGTTCACTAAACACGCGCTTGGCCCCGGCTTGCATTGGCAGCATGGTATACCAAGACACATAAGCCGGAATAAGCCAAAAATAAACGACCGGATGACCAAAAAACCAAAATAACGCACGTGACAATTGTGGGTCAGTATTTTGAATAAGCCCGAGCGAAGCAGGCAACGCCAAAACCAAAACTTCGACAGCGACACCCAAGCTCGCCAAGAAATACATGACGTAGTTTGCCATTACGCCAAATGGAGCGAGCGGAATGCGTGCCGTTTTATTCTCTTTGCGCCAAGCGCCATAGGTCAAAAACACCACCAATAAACCAAGCCAGCTACCCACGACCAGCAACACCAACCCAATATAAAACAGGGGCGGTGCGACAAGCGGCGGATAAAAGGTGAAAAGCACGGCTGAACGTTGGGGGTCATTTAACAACACAAAAAAGAGCAGCACGAGGCCGATCAGTTCTAGGGCATAAGCGACCCAAGCCAAGGGCATACCGACCAAGGGGCGATCAAATGAGCGCCAAGCAACATAGTAGCTGATGCCAGTAATAAACATGGTGGTGAAAAACAAAGCGTTCAACACCCCGTGCGCGGTTAAAGCTTGATAATAATAGCTAAAAATGGGCATGGTGGCATTTGGGAATGCCGCCACAAAAGCAGGCGAGCGATGGAAGGTTTGGAAAGGCCCCATCAACGCGCCCCAAAATAGCGCAAAAAATGCGCTCAGAATGTGTAAACCGACTAGCCAACGTTCATTGTTTAGCATCGTCACGCTAGTGGTGTTTACTTGAAAAGATTTAGGTTGTGATTGAGTAAGTTGCATTTTTTTTTGGAAAAGCGATCACTGAACTAGGACAGATCAATCATCGCAACTATTCAACAACAATGGTTCCATACATGCCTTGATGCGCCGCGCCACAATATTGGTTGCAAATAATGCGGAACTCGCCCGGGCGGTTAAATGGAATAGATTGGCGGGCGATCTGACCCGGCACAATTTCGAGGTTGATGCTGTGATCTTCTACATAAACCCCATGCGTAACATCGAGGCTTGTGACATAAAAAGTGACCCGTGAACCGCGTGGCACACGAATCACAGGTGGCACACCGGGGTTGCCGCCATCTTTACCAGCGTCAAACACCCACATTTTTGCCAACATCACCACATCATATTTATTTTCACCGCGCTTTTTTACCCCCAAATCTGCAAACATCGTGCTATTTAAATTTGCTGGGTCTACCCGCGCCTCAAACGTTGGCAAACGAATATCAAAAATCAAATAAGCCACCATAAGGGCGGCCATAAATGAACCAATTAAACCGCCAACCGCGGTCAACCATACTCTCTCGTATTTATCTAGTGCCATGTTTTATGCCCCCACCCCACGCACAATAACGGCGAGGTACCACATATAACCCCAATATAGGGCAAAGCCGATAAACATGAGCATGAGAAATGCAAATGTGCCACGCGGCACAAAATGCTCACCAGAATCAAGGACATGCTCGCCCCATTCTTCGGAAACCGTAAGTGTGTTTTTGGGTTCTGCCATTTGGATTGTTCTCCTTCTTATTTTTTTACGACTGTTGCAAAAAATTTACAGACTGAGAAGCAGATTACAAAGAAATGGGCAAACGATAAACAATCAGGTGGGTAGAAGCACCTAGCCAAGTGGCTAGTTCTTAGTATTTTCTAAACAATTGGGGGCGATTCCGAAAGACGTAATGGGTGTATCAAAGATGAAGCGCCGATTTCACAACCTCGGTATCTACACTCTGCGGCATTGCTTAGGGCGCAACTTGCAGTAATTATGTTAATTGGGATAGGGTCTAAAATCAACCGCTAAGTGGTCAGTTTGAAAAAGTAAAATTGGTAATGCAATCATGCTAACAAACACCATATCTATTCTGCCCCACTGCCCAGATTGTGGCGCAAACGACATCGCAGGGCGCGAAGGCTGCCAAGCGTTATGGATTGAGCTAAGTTATGGTGAAGGAATCATGAACGGCGCAGCGTTTGACGCTTATTGCATGCAACATTTAGCGGTGTATTGCAAATCGGCCAAATCATATGCGGCGCATTTAACACGTTTGTGTTGTGGTATCGAATACAACGGCGACGAAAAAGTATACAAAGCCATTCAAACTTGGTTAAATGGCAAAGTTGACATTGTTAAGCCCACCCCACTCGCTTTTTTAGGCAAATTAACGATAGCCGATGTGCGTGATGCGCCACCTGAGCATAAGGCCGACACTGTACAGAATTGGGTCAGTGACGTGTGGTGGGCTTATCAATCACAACACGCCTTAGCGCGAATGTGGATCAAACAAGCCTTAAATAGGGCAAGAGCGGATCTGTGACCCGCCCCTACGATTCATTTTTTTGCAACACATCCAGCCTGCGCACCCGCAACACATCCACCTCAAGCTCACCAATTGACAACTTATCGACCCGCATTCGCCGCACCGATAAACGCCCAATCGCCAGCGCCCCAATCGCCAATGCGCCAAACGCCAACGCCCCAACCGCAATCGCGCCAAGCGCTTGCCCCACAATGACATGCAAACCGATGGCTTGGGTGCCAGTGGCTTGTGCGCCAATCGCCTCGCCCCCCACAGCCAAACCGCCCATTGATATTTTTTTTGGATATTTATGTGACATACATGCCTTAGCCGCCAATCTCCATCGGTTCGGCCCAATCTGCCGAGCGTGACAATACACGTGGATCACCCTCGGTGATCTCGACCATATCTTCGGTGTGATACACGCCATCATGCGCCACTACCGCCGGTTCGACCATAAATACCATACCCGGCATCAACACCGTCTCATCACGCGGGTGCAACATGGGTTTTTCGTGCAACACCAAACCGATGCTATGCCCAATATGGGGCATACCGAAGGGCAAGCCCTCGCGGGCATAGGCTTTGGCACACAAAGTATAGGCATCACACGCCCGCGTGCCGGCCCGCATCGATGCAATCACGGTTTGCTGCACCGCCTCTAACCGCCGATAGATATCGGCTTGACGCGGCTGAAGGGGGGCTAAAAATGCAGTGCGGGCGATGTCGCTCAGATAGCCATGCCATGTCATGCCAAAATCAACCCGCAGTGGCACACCCGCTTTTAATGGGGTGATGTCGGGCACCGCATGAACTTTAAAGGCGGTATCACCGCTTGCCAATACCAAATGCTGCAACCCATCGGCCCCACTGCGGCGGGCATGAGCCACCATGCGATCTCCCACATTAAATTGCGGCTCGCCAATTTGGGTGGCGGCAAAGGCGGCACGAATGGCAGCATCGGTCGCCAAGGTGGTTTTGCCCAGCCACGCAATTTCTTCGGGGGTTTTAATCATACGGGCCTTATCGACCCAACCCTGCGCTGCCACAAAATCGGCCTGTGGCAATTCGACCCGCAATTCTGCCGAATGGTTGCTGACCAAATAATCGGTTTCGATGCCGATACGCCCGGTGGCGATGCCGCGTGCGCGTAACTGATCGGCCAATACATGCATCGGGCGATCGACAAATTCGGTATACCCGCGCAAATCGTCAAGCCAGCTTTCATCTTGGGCGCTGGCATCTTCGATGCTGCAATAAATGAAGCTCGGCTCGGCATTGGGTGTGACCACCACCAGTGCCAAGCGATCTGGAATGACTTTTTGGGTGAGGAAGTAAGTGCCGGCCAAATAACGCACATTCCAAGGCGAGGCCACTACCAGCGCATCGAGTTTTTGGCTGGCGATAATCTGTTGTGCCCGTGCAAGGGCGATTTCACGTGTGATCATATATCAATTATAGATTGATATACGCCTCGCTTATTCACAACTCATACCACTATCACCCCCATCGCTTAAAGTATAGTATTCATGAGTAATACCCCCAAATCCATTATTATTAAAAACGGTTCAGGCCAGCGCGTTTATAGCACTTTTGCAGATTGGCAAACCAAGCAATTATTGGATTTGCGCACCCCGGCCCAACGTGGGATTGGGATTGGGTCATCGGTGATGTGGCGCTATATGCAAAACAGTATTATCATCACAAGCCGTGCCGTCGTGTTAGCCATTTCTGGCGATATGCTAAAACTGCAAATTAAAGACGTGAATAATCTCACTGTGGATGTGAGTATTAATGAAATTGTGAGTAATACTGAGGGTCGCACCACCCGCACCTTATAACAACGGCCCAAAGAGGCGGTTGATATTAGCGCTTACCGCATGGGTGGGTTGATGCCCGGACTGGTTTTAGGCATCATCCCCTACATTTTCAGTCTTATACTAGACGATGGCAATCTGCTCTGGTTTGGGATCATTCACACCATCGCTGCGAGTGGAGATTGGCAAGTGCTATGGCTCATTCGCAAGGTGCGTCATGGCTCACAGGTCGAAGATCACCCAACCCGAGCGGGCTGTTATGTAATTGCGCCATGAAATCATTTAACCGCTCAACCAACCCCCTGCCAATCGTGCCTGCCTATTGGAGCGTGCCCACCCCCCAGCTTATTTCGGCCCTACACAGCAGCGATCAAGGTTTGCAACCCAGCGAAGCCGAAAACCGCCTCAGACAATATGGGGCAAATAGGCTGCATATCCAACATCAAGCCAGCCTATTTACACTGCTGCTGGCGCAATTCAAAAACCCCCTCGTCCTCATTCTCATCTTTGCCGCCACCATTTCGGCCTTTGTCGGCGAATGGGCCGATGCCCTCATTGTGCTGGCGGTGGTGATCGGCAGCACAATGTTGGGGTTTGTGCAAGAATATCGCGCTGGCAACGCAGTTGAAAAATTGCGCTCACAAGTCACTATCAAAGCCAAAGTGCTACGCACTCAGCAACCAACCTTGCTGCCCTCTGAGCAAGTGGTGCCCGGCGATGTCTTACTGTTGTCAGCGGGCAGCCTCATCCCTGCCGATGGCGTGGTGCTTGAGGCCAATGATTTCTTTGTCAATCAGGCGGTGCTCACCGGCGAGACTTTTCCGGTAGAAAAGAAAACTGGAATCGTGGCCAGCAACGCCAGCGTGGCGGAACGCATCAATTGTGTCTTTACTGGAACCAGTGTGCGCAGTGGCACGGCGCGGGTGATGGTGGTGCAGACGGGTGAAAGCACGCTCTTTGGGCAAATTGCCGACCGGCTTAGTTTGCGCCCGCCCCAAACTTCATTCGAGCGTGGGATTCAACGCTTTGGGTATCTGCTCACCCAAGTGATGTTGGTCATGGTCATCATCGTACTCACCATCAATATCTTTCTCGCCAAGCCTCCCATCGATTCGCTCTTGTTTGCGCTGGCGCTTGCGGTTGGGCTAACGCCCGAGCTTTTGCCCGCCATTATCAGCATTACCCTTTCACACGGGGCGCAAAAAATGGCAAAACGCGGGGTGATTGTGCGACGCTTAAATGCCATTGAAAATTTTGGCAGTATGGATGTGCTATGTACCGACAAAACTGGAACCCTGACCGAAGGTGTAGTGCGGTTAGATGGCGCACTCGACCCCAACGGCCAACCCTCGCCCATGGTGTTGCGCCATGCCTACCTCAACGCCCAATATCAAACCGGGTTGAGCAACCCACTCGACGAAGCCATCACGGCCTATGCCCAACAAGCTGGGCTAAAAGTTGGCGACGAACAAAAAATCGATGAAATCCCGTATGATTTCATCCGCAAACGCCTTAGCGTGATCACAGCCAATCCAAACGACCAACGCACCCTCATCACCAAAGGCGCACTCGATAATATTTTGAGCATTTGCCAACAGGTGCAAACCCAAGCCGCAATTGAGCCGCTAGATGAAGCATGGCTTGCCAAAATCGACCGCCAATATAGTGATTGGAGCGCCAAAGGTTTTCGCGTATTGGGCGTAGCCAGCAAAAAGATGGCCGCTCAACCCAGCGCTTATGCACGCACCGATGAAAACGCCCTGACCTTTGCCGGTTTCTTGTTGTTTTTCGACCCACCCAAAGCCGATGTCAAACAAACCATCATCGACCTAACCACACGCGGGGTGCAACTCAAAATTATTACGGGCGACAACCAAAAAGTGGCGCGGCATGTGGCCGAAGCCGTCAATATGCCCATCGGCGAGGTCTTGACCGGCAAGGCGCTCAACGACATGAGTGATGAAGCATTATGGCAAGCTGCCGAACGCACCAGCATTTTTGCCGAAGTTGACCCCAACCAAAAAGAGCGCATCATTCTGGCGCTGCAAAAAACGGGGCATGTAGTGGGTTATATGGGCGATGGCATCAACGACGCACCCGCTTTACACGCTGCCGATGTTGGCATTTCAGTTGATACAGCCGTCGATGTGGCCAAAGATGCCGCCGACTTTGTCTTGCTCAAACAAGATTTAGGCATTTTGCGCGAAGGCATTGACGAAGGACGCATGACCTTTGCCAACACCCTCAAATACATCCTCACCACCATCAGCGCTAATTTTGGCAATATGTTTAGCATGGCGGGGGCCTCGCTTTTGCTGCCATTTTTACCCTTGCTTGCCTCACAAATCCTGCTCAATAATTTCTTGTCCGACATTCCAGCCACCGCCATCGCCAGCGACAATGTTGACCCCGAATGGGTGGCGAAACCACGCCGTTGGAACACCACGCTCATCCGCAACTATATGGTGCTGTTTGGTTTGGTCAGTTCCATCTTCGATTTTCTGACCTTTGGGGTATTGTTATTTCTATTTCGCGCCTCACCCGCCGAATTTCGCACCGGTTGGTTTATCGAATCCTTGCTGACCGAATTAGTAATTGCCTTGGTAGTGCGCACACGGCATTTGTTTTTCCAAAGCCGGCCCGGCAAATTATTATTGATCAGCACATTGCTCATCATGAGTATTACGCTCATGCTGCCATATCTGCCATTCAATTTTGTCTTTAGCTTCATCCCCTTGCCCGCTCCGCTCATGCTCGCCGTCATTGGGTTAACCTTGTTATATGTGGTTGTGATCGAAATCACCAAAAAGTTTTTTTATGCGCGGGGCGGCAATGCACTGGCTTAGGCGCGACGTGTTAACATAAACCCTTCACACACATTTCCCATGATCCAAGCCCTACATCACATCGGCCTCTCTGTGAGCGATATGGCACAATCGAGTGCCTTTTTACACCGCGCCTTTGCGTTTGATCACACAGCCTTGACGATGCCCAGCCCAGCGCCAACACTCGTGCCACAACACAATATCGATATGGTAGGGGCACAACATGTTGTGCCCCTACTTTTACGCACCCCCAATTGCTATCTCGAATTACAGACCTTTGCCCCAGCCCAACCCCAACCCATCGGTTGGCGGCCTGTCAACGAAGCTGGCATCAGCCATTTTTGTGTTCAACATCAACAAATGGCGCGGCTTTATGATGATTGCGCTGCGGCTGGGGCGCAGTTTCATTCGGCTCCAGTCGATCTCGGCACAGGTTGGCGCTATTGTTATGCCCGCGACCCAGAGGGCAAAGTCATTGAGTTAGAGGCATCGCCCCTAGCCCCACTGGGTCAATCGCCTTGGGTGGCCCATGTTGCAATCGTCACGCCCAATATCGAGCGGCTGGCGACCTTTTATCATCAATTGCTAGGCGGGGCGCGGGTGGGCGGGCAAAAAATTGGGCCCAATCCCAATCTCGATCTCATTGCCGCGTTGCCCAAAGTCGAGGTCATTCTCACTTGGCTGGTGGGCGCAAACCTAACGCTAGAATTGGCGCAATATGTGTCACCAGCCGCCCTAAACACACGACCGCAGCCCTTCACAGCGCTGGGCTACAACCATCTGTGTTTCGAGGTCAGCGACCTGCCAAACACTTTGGCAGCTTGTGTTCACGCTGGGGCGCAACAAATTGCATCGCCCGATGCGCAAAATGGCATCAACACAGCCTATCTCTATGATCCCGATGGCAACGTCATCGAATTGATCGAGCTATCGCCACAATGTGCAAATCTTGCCATTCACCAATTGCCAAATCACGATATTGTGGCGCGTGTCGCGGCATTACGAAATAGGTAAAGATGTGAATGAGACGCGCCGGTGGCGCGTCTCCCTACGCAAATGGGCGGGTTATAATTAACATTAACGTAAACGTTAACTATTAGCAAGCACAAACCTCGGAGGTCTTTAAGACCTCCGAGGTTTAAATAAACCCAAACCCATGTCAACCCAACCCATCACCCGCAACAGCCCCGAACACGAGATGCTACGCGCCGCCGTGCGCGATTTTGTGCAGACCGAGCTTGATCCCCACGCCGAACATTGGGAAAAACAAGGCATTTGGCCGGCCCACGAGGTGCTGAAAAAGATGGGCGACTTGGGCTTTTTGGGTCTAAGTTACCCCGAAGCCTATGGCGGCGGCGGGGCCGATTACACCTATAACGCGGTATTGCTTGAGGAACTGGGCCGCGCCGTGCCGATGGGGGCAACGCTGGGCATTTGTGTGCATACCGACATGGCGACCCCGGCCTTGGCGCGACATGGCAGCGACGATTTGAAAGCCCGCTACCTCGCCCCCGCCATTCGTGGCGAAATCGTGTCGGCCATCGCCGTCAGCGAACCAGATGCCGGCAGCGACGTGGCGGCCATTCGCACCCGCGCCGATGACGACGGCGATCATTACATCATCAACGGCAGCAAGATGTGGATCACCAACGGCGCACAGGCCGATTATTTGTGCTTGTTGGCCAAGACCGGCAGCGGTGGCGGGCACAGCGGCTCGTCGCTCATCGTCGTGCCCACTAACACACCCGGCTTCAGCATCAGCCGCAAGCTCGACAAGCTGGGGCTGCGCGACAGCGACACCGCCATTTTGTCGTTCGACAATGTGCGTGTGCCCAAGACCAATCGCATCGGCGACGAAGGCAAGGGCTTTCAATATCAGATGCAGCAATTTCAGCGCGAGCGCCTCGCCATGACGCTGATGAGCCTCGGTAGTATGGAGCGCTGTATCGAATTGACCAAGAAATATTTAAAAGAACGCAAAGCCTTTGGCAAACCGCTCGGGCACAATCAGTTCATCTATTTCAAGCTGGCCGAGCTGATCAGCGAGATCGAGGCGTTGCGCTATTTGGCCTATGAGTGCGTCAGCCAATATGCGGCGGGGCAAGACATGACGCGCTTGGCAAGCATGGCAAAACTCAAGTCGGGCTTGCTCTCGCGCCAAGTGGCCGACATGTGTTTGCAGTTTCACGGCGGCATGGGCTATGTCGAAGAATACCCCATCGCCCGTTACTTCCGAGACATTCGCTTGTGGGCCATCGGCGGCGGGGCCGACGAGGTGATGATGGAGGTCATCGCCAAATATGAAGGGTTGGGGCCGAAGGGGAAGTGAGAGGTTTCAACATCACCTATAACAAATTATACTAATTTATAATTAATTCCAATCCCTAACGATATC